>JAJBBD010000140.1 GCA_020532355.1 Candidatus Cloacimonadota bacterium
CTAATTCTATTCATGAACATAATCCTTTAAGTGCTTTACTTATATACAGCTTCGCCCCGTCGCTTATGCACAAAACATAAGCTTGGCAAAAACTGTCGAAATATCGCTACACTATAATCCGCTAGAGTAATCTAAAAAGACTTGTTTTCAGTGATGATTTTTGTTCTGTATATAAAAAAAGACCCCATCCCTGCCCAGAAAACATGGGGACGAAGCCACTTTCTAGATCTCGTAGATCCTCGTATTTATTACCAAACAAAAGCTTTGCCATCATCTATCTGTAAACTCTTCTAAATCTTCTTTTCATGAAGGGCATGATTATAGATACATTGATGATGTCAAGATTTTTATGGTATACGGCGCTAAAATATCAAATGCTCAAATTCAATAGAGTTTTCGAAGATTGAATACACAATAAAGAGCAGATTGTAGGAAATCATTAGTGAAAGAATAAAACCCTTCAAATGCTGAAAACGCAAAAAGCCTAATGCCAATATTGGTATGGCAAAGGGTAAAAAACCAATTTGGTGTCTATCCACACTGGAACCCCAAAGCAGCAGAAAAATACTAAAATAGAATGTAACGCAAATGCTAAGCACTATGGGACTTATGCCCATCTTCTTCTGCATTAGCTTTTTGGGTATCGATGCGGTACTCATCCCCACTTCGTTAAGTGATTTATGTAGTGCCGTTTGTGAAAATATCCGCCATACATCGCTATTTCTCCTCCTCCCCATAAACACATAGAACAGAGAATAAAGTAACATTATAACCAAAGGTATCCCTACCCGATATTGCCCAAATATTACTCGCTGCCAGATAAAGCTTAAAGCTCCGGTATTGGCGGCAATCCACCTATCTTGTACAATTCTTCCAATAATGATGTTCAAAACAATATCATAGCCAAACAAAAGATACGATACAATCCCCAAAACCACTATCGGTAAGGCCACCAATGCCAAATACTGTAGCACTCTTCTACCGTGCCAATAAGTGTATAATGCAACAATCGGCAAGACAAGTAACAACGCCGTAAACTTTGTAAACACGCACAGTGCAGCTAGGCTACCAATAAGAAGGTGAGAACCAATGTCTCTTTTGGCTCCACGACTTAATAAAGCAATCACCAGCCCAGCGGTAAAAATACCTAAAAGCAAATCGTTCTTAGGAGCTTGTGAAGCACATAGTATAGCCGGCGATAAAATAACCGTCAAGCTCATCCAAGACTTTTCTTCAGATTTTTTTAGCATCATCATAAATATGCGTTGGATTAAAATCAAGTAGATAAGAAGCATAAATTTGGCAAAAATCTTCATTCCCCAAACACTATTATCCAGACTCAACCAAGATCCAAGAATGATAAAATAAAGCGGGGGATGGTGGGAGCATCGGTCATTATCTATCTTAATTGCTCCTTCTCCTACGTATTTGAGCCTTTCCAATACCGGATAAAATGGTAAAAACTCAGCATACTGCTCGGCACGCTTCAGAGCTTGAGGATCGCCTAAAATGTTTGCTGCAGAACTTGCCGAGTAGTTTTTCAGGCTATGTTTGACGTTTTCCGGCATAAAGCGCTCGGCTGTTATCCAATCCCCCTTGGCATCTATCCATGCCTCCGGAGCACTCATATCGTAAGCAAATAAAGTACATAGCAAGAGTGGAAATAGCAACCATTTGAACACTTTTTTGTTGATAGATAGAAGGATTAAGGCGCTGGCTATTAAAAAAACAGGTAGCGCCCATAAATTCAGCATACTATCAAACTTGATCCCCTTAACCTTATAGGGAACAAATACTACAAACAATCCCAAAGCCAATAGATTTAGAATGACATACAGTAAAGATGCATTATCTTTTACGTGCTTATTCATCATAAATTCCTCTTCGCAGCAGATAGCTGTTGTTTTCACTAATTATGCGGTTGTATTTTAGAACTTCGCCCAATACGCCTACTATGAAGCTAAGCGAACCCAGTGTTGCCAAAACCGATAGTAAAATCAACGAAGGTAAATATGTGCGCCCCAATGTAGCTTCAGCTATATATACCAAATATACAAAGCGTAAACCAAATATCAGCGCCATGCTCATCAAAATGCTACCCAAACCAAAAAAGAAGCGTCCCGGTCTATACAAAATGAACATTGTCAGCATAGTTAAGCCAGATTTTCCTATATGCTCAAATGCATTTGAAAACAGGCGCGATTCCCTGGTTTTGGGATTCACCCGGATGTCTACAGAACACACCTTCAAATTACTTGTTCCTGCTTGGATAAGAGTCTCCATACAATAGGAAAAGCGAGAATATACATTTAGCCGCATACACGTATCTCTACTAAATGCCCTAAACCCCGAAGCTGCATCGCGCACACTGGTTTTGGAGATCATTCTCAATGTAAAAGAGCCCAAGCTTTGCATCATTTTTTTGAATGGCGAAAACTCTTGGTGATCCTTAATGGGTCTGCAGCCAACCACTATATCGGCTGCCTTGCTTAAAATCGGTTGCACCAAAAGAGGGATATCCGCCCCACAATACTGATTATCTCCATCGGTATTCACCACAATATCCGCCCCATGTGCCAAGCAGAAGCGAACCCCCTCCATAAAAGTAAAGCCCAAACCCCTATTGCTGCCATTGGAAATAACATGATGAACTCCAGCTTGCCTAGCTGTCTCAATCGTTTTATCGGTACTTCCATCGTCAATTACCAAATACTCAATTGAGGAAATACCAGATATTTCTTTGGGTAGCTCCGAAACGGTTTGCGCTATGGTATTCTCTTCGTTATAACACGGAATTTGGATGATTAGTTTCATTTTGCTCTCTCAAATACATATTTGGAAAAGATGAATTTAGCCATAGAAAATATCACCACATTTAACAGTTGTGCCAAAATGTAGTATACGCCCCAAACCTGTACTAACAAGGCATATAACCCGGCATCCAAGATTCTAAATAAAATGATGCCCGGCATAAACAAACCAAACTTGCGTAAAGCTGATCCCTCTGATTCCATAAAGGTAAAACGCTTTAAAACAAAGAAATTGAGCGTTATCTGAAATAGTAACACCAAACAATATGCCCATACTTTATGTATACCGAGTACTTGCACCAAGAAAACATTGAGAGGTATGGCAATCAGGAATGAAGGCAAGCCAGATGCTAAGAACCGGATAAATTGACTTAAGTATTGCTTAGAATTCCACATAGCATTTACCGATTGTGCAATCTGTTTCCTCTTTTTGCTCGTAACTAACCTTACAAGCTCTGTATAGCTCAAGGTTTTTGAAGTTAAAACTATCTGCGCTCGCCACATGACGTCGTGAAAACTCAGGTGCGCGCCGCAAGCTGGAAATCCCTTTCACATTATACAGTTTATCGGTAATCTCCAAACTGCGTTTTAAAATGCGTATTTCCCGCTTAAATTGATACTTAGAATCCGGTTTACAAAATATCAATAAAGCTTTTAAGTAAGCAATTATGTTTTTCCCTAACACAGCGCTTGCCACTCTCAACCCTATATGTAACAAGGGACTGCTCTTCTGCTCTCTGGTTTTTACAAAAGTTCCTACTATTTGATATTCATCACCAGATTCACTTTCAAGTGATGATGCTCCCCACCAGTTACTTACATAGCAATATCCTCGCTTGTCAAACTGCCAGCCGTAATCTGAAAAGAATGCCCCATTTTCACCAATAACGCTGATGTTGCCTCCTTTTACAGATGAGATAAAAATGCTAAATGCAGCTTCTTTGACGATGCAATATCCACATTCTGCAAATACTTTTACCAAAGTCTGTGTTTCATAATTGGGAGTTTGCCATTGCTTAGAACAAATTAGTGCGTATGCTCTTACAAAGGAATGCCCCAGATAGTGGCATAAATAGCGATCATCTATGGCATGGACAAAGTGCTCCA
>JAJBBD010000141.1 GCA_020532355.1 Candidatus Cloacimonadota bacterium
AATCTCAACAGCTTCTTTATACTTCTTGTCTTTCACAAGAGGAAGAATTTTGTTCAAGAAGGCATTCAGGTTTACCTTGCCGTAGATAAGAGCGATGAATTTCCATACAACATAGGCAATACCGTAAACCGCAACAATGAGTAGAGGCCACATAGCCCATCCACCATCTTTAAACCATTTTACCATACCGCTACCAAATACCAGTTCGGCAAAGCTCTCCATACCACTGCTGCTTGCAGCCGCGGCTGTTTCCTCAACTGCTTCCTGGGCAAATGCCAGACCGGGGACCACTATGCTTATCAGAGCGATCAGCAGCATTATGTACGAGAATTTTCTCATTATTTGATTCCTCCTTGGAATAATTTAGAAATTAAATGATACTCCAACGGTTATACCGCGGTAGTTATCTATATAAGCTGGGTTTTGTACTGCTTTCCCATAGGTGAATTCAACCTCAGGAAATGTATATTGTAAAGTAGAATCTTCAAGATCTGCACCATCGTCGTACGGCGAACCAGTTTTGGGGTACACCGAGTTTATATTCTTTGTCTTAAACAAATTCTCAACATCCAGAAAGATCCGTAAGCTGTTTCCACCAGGGAGTTGGATGCCTTTTGTTAATCTGGCATTAGCTTGATGCGTAGGATCCATGCGTTTGCTGTTTGTATCTAACATGGAATTCCCCTCAATGCTTTGAGGAGTATATGGCGCACCAGATACAAAACTCCAATTGATGTTAGCTGAAAAATCATCTAAGGGCAGTATATAATCCGTAAACGGAATAAAGAACTCCTCGCCACGACCAACACGGAAAGTATAATTGATAGAGGCATTATGGCGAACATCCCAATCCAAGGGGAACTCTCTTAATGAGGTATTCTCATCCTGAATAACTGTGGAAGAATTGTTTCCCTGTGCCCAAGCTAGAGAATAGGCAATACTCCAAGTATTGAAGTTTGAGAGCAGTTTCTCAAGCTGAATATCAATACCACGCGCAGATCCATAATCTTCAGATATGTAGCGATACCAGGAAATACTGGGTTCATCAACTCGGCGTTCACGAATAGTGCTAACGTAATTGTATAGATTCTTGTAATAAGCAGTCATATCCAGTACATAATCATCGCTCAATTGGTGGGATAAACCTACTTCATAAGTAACCGTTATCTGAGGCTCAAGATTCGGGTTACCCACCGTAATTGCTACATCCGAAAGGTTTGCATCTTCAGGAGTTTTCGATGTAAAAATGTATTGCATTTGTGGCAACTGATTTTGATAGTTATAGGCAAATCTCAAAACATCACGCTCAGTAATCGGATGGGATACGCCCAATCGGGGAGAAACCATCATCTGAAATCTGTCATCTTTATCAAAATCTCGCTCAGCAAAACGGCCATTATCTTGTAGCACCTTATAGCTTGAACCCAAATACCAGAAATCGAAACGCATACCTGCGTTAACAATCATGCCTTCCCATTCCATTTTATCCTGTAAATAGTAGGCAAACTGCCATGGATTAGCCGTGTATCCGTCTCTTTTCCCAGAGGCTGACTTAGCCGCATTGTAATAATCCATTGGTTTATAGATAGGTGATATATCGGCAATGGTTTCAGGTGTGTCTTTTTTAGATTTAATGCTAAAAAGCTCGTCTGGGATTGTATTATCGGCAATAAAATTGTTTAAATCATCTTCCGTAAGCGTGTATACGCTTTTCAAGTACGCTTGTCTGCGATCTTCATATATTGTCAGGAAATTAAGCACCTGATCTTTTTTTATGCTATGATTTATTAACTCAAATCCAGTCTTGGTCAGATGTGTTTCATTTATCTGCCATTCAAAGTCCGATCTCAAATTGATGCTGGTAGTAGTATCGTCAATGAAATTAGTATAAATTGTGCCAGGAGGATTAAAACCTGGTATTGACCTTGGATCTTCCAGTGTCGCTAATCGGTATTGCCAATAATTGGATGGATAGAAACCGTCATCATGAATCCCATCCCCATTATCGTCAACGCTAATAAAACCAAATCTGTTCTGACCAACTCTATCAATATACTCATTATCTTTATCTAACGGGTCACCAAGTGCATCGAGATCATTAGGATCGAAGTAATCTGGGAAATAGAGGAAACTTTCGCGGTCAATTCCGCGAGGACCCTGTTCGCTATCTTTTGTGTAGTAACTGGCTTTAACTTTAAGGTTCATCGAAGAAGAAAACATATGATCGTATGTGCTAATATACTGTTGTTGCATTACATTGGAGTATGCATAATGCTGTAAAGCATAACGCCAAGAATATGAACCAGCTGGATTAAAGGGGTTGCTATCCGATTTGTCACCACGAATAGCAAAGGTTAGCTTCTGAGCTTGGCTTAAATCGTATTTTGTTTTCAAGTTTATATTGTAAGTATTGTAGTTTCTATCACCAAGATCAACGCCGAGAAAGCTTTCGCGATCTTTATAGGGATCGTAAACTGGATAATCTGCTTCCAATATCGAAATTCCATTAAAAGTATAATCTTGGTTGGGATTAGAATAATACAGATCCTTGTATCTACCATCAGTCCATTCACCGGCTCCGTTCAAGTAGAAAGTAAGTCGTTCCTTAAGGTCTTGCGATGCAAAGGGAACTATGGGTCCGCCAATGGCAAACTTAAGTAAATCCATATTTTTCCCCTCGCCGATAACATGATCTGTGTTATACTCAATTTTACCCGAGAAGAAGGGATCTCCATCTTTAGTTACAATATTTATCACTCCAGATTGGGCATTTCCAAATTCTGCCGGAAATCCTCCGGTCATAATCTTAAGATCTTTAATGGCATCTGTATCCACAGAAAGAGCACTGCCTCCATCCACAGGATCCGAAACGCTCATACCGTCAACAGTAAAATTAACCTCGTTGGCTCTACCGCCACGAACATGCAATTCGCCGCCAATATTTGTTACTCCGGCTTGCAAAGAAATTATCCCCTCAACATCCGATACCGCAGAATCGGTTAAACGGTCCATTTCTATCTGGTGAGAAGAACCGGTGCGGCCACTCTCAACTCTATCCGTATTAGCTTGTACCACAACTGTGGCAGTTTGAATTCCTTGGCGGTTCATAACTGGAGAAAGATTAGTAGCTTGACCAACCTGGATTCTTACGTCCTGATAGGTCATTGCAGCATAACCCACGAGAGTGAATTTTACAGTGTAAAAACCCGGTGGAATATTGATAATAGTGGCATGACCTTTTTCATTGGTCTGAGCTCCAGTAATACGCTGGGAACCGGACATAACCACAACATTCACATACTCCATGGTGCGTCCTTGAGTGTCACGAACGCGAACGGAAAGACGACCTGAGGTCTGTGCTTCGAGGTATACGACACCAATGAGCAACACAATTAGCAGGATCAATGCAGTTTTTCGCATCGATGAACCTCCCTTCATCCTGGCTTATTTACTATTTAATTAAATTAGTTAGCAAGAGGTGCAACCAAAAAAGCAAAAAGGCTATTCCTCTTAAAGCTCTCATATCTGAGTAGTAAAAATCAGTCAAGCAGTTTTTTTTTAAACACAGCTATTTTAACATATAAAATAACGCAATTCCGCTTGAAAAAAAATCACTTACGAATTTCATTTGAATCTCACTTCTGGCAAAGCCAAGCCACCAACTAATTCCCCAAGGTATAGGGCTCTTTGTTCGATCATAAATTTAGTGGCTAAATCTTGGCTCATAACACAGATCATGCCAATTCCCAGGTTAAATGTTTGCCGCATTACTTGCTCTGAAATCTTGCCGCCTTTGCGGATTATGTGGAAGATGGGAGGAATAATGTGCTTTGAAAAGTCGATTTCGGCAGAAATACCTGGCGGCAGTATACGCTTCAAATTACCGGAAATCCCGCCCCCAGTGATATGCGCCATTGCCTTAAATCCTGCATCTGTTAAATACGAAGAGACAGTGGACAGGTAGCTAAGGTGTATTTTTAGCAAGCACTCCGCTAAGGTACTACTCAATTCTTCTATGTAAGAATCTATTTTAAGATTCATGCGTTCAAATAAAACCTTCCTTGCCAAAGAGTACCCGTTTGTGTGTAAGCCGCTTGAAGGAAGGCCAATTAACACATCTCCAGCTTTTATATTCTGACGAGGAAGCAGATTATCCGCCTCAACCATTCCCACGATGGTTCCTGCCAGATCAAAATCTTTTGCCTTATATAGCCCTGGCATTTCTGCCATTTCCCCACCAATAAGAGCACAGCTGTTTTCTTTGCATGCGTCAACAAATCCATCTATTATCTGAGCAATATTCGTTACATCCAACTTACCCACGCCGATATAATCCAAAAAGAAAAGCGGTTTAGCTCCTTGCACTAAAATGTCATTTACGCAGTGATTTACTAAATCTTGACCAACTGTGTTTAAAACCTCTGCTTGGATGGCAATTAAAAGCTTTGTACCCACGCCATCTGTACTGGAAACAAGAATCGGTTTTTGCCACGCATCATCAATACGATATAAACCGCCAAAGCTTCCTAATTCACTTAAAACATTGCCGTTGAATGTGCTGCGCACTTTATTCTTTATTTCTCTTACCGCTCTTTCACCAGCCTCAATATCTACTCCGGCTTGTTTGTAGTCCATAGGTTTTACACTGTCATCTGGCATAGGCTGTCCTTAAACTCGTTTATGGTTTGCATCGATAGGTCCAAGATGCCATTAACACTAAATTCACTAACATTAAAAGCTGCCATTACGGTAGCATATCTCATTGCTTCTTTAATAACATCATCACTCAAATCGTTATGCCCTTCCAGACATGCCATAAAGGCACCGGCAAAACTATCTCCGGCTCCAGTGGGATCTTTGACTAATTTGATAGGATAAGCAGGAGCATAATATATGTTATTGCTCGTTATGGCAACGCTACCATATTCACCCCGTTTAACCACCGTAACTTTGGGTCCCATTGCCAACAGCTTTTCTGCAGCCAAGTAGATATTATTTTCTCCAGTAAAGGCTTTTATCTCGTCCTCGTTCATGAATGCGATATGCACTTTGGATATCACTTCAGCCAGTTTGTCTGGACAACCCTCAATCCAAAAGTTCATGGTGTCGCAGGCTACATGGTTATATGATGATGTTTTTCGCAATACCTGCAGTTGAAGTTCGGGATGTATATTCGCTAAAAGTAGCGAGTGGCATGTACAACAATTTTGGGGTAATTTGGGAACAAAATCGGCAAAAACATTCAGTTCTGTAAGCAAGGTTTCAGCTTTATTTAAGTTATGATATTCGCCAGTCCAGCGGAATGTTTTTCCTGCCGCAATTTCTAATCCGTCCAAGTGAATGTTGTGCCTGCGCATTACATCAATTGCATGGGAAGGGTAGTCGTTCCCAACCACACCAATAATATGAACATCAGCAAAATATGATGCCGCTAAAGAGCCATATACGGCAGAGCCACCAATCGCATCTATTACACTGCCAGCGGGAGTACTGATGCAATCCAACCCGATTGAGCCAACTACTACTAGACTCAAGGTTTTTGCCCCATAGTATCCATATCTTGAATTTCAGTTTTGGCTTCAACCGAATCTTGTTCGGTACTCATAATCATGGTCTGTTTTTCGCCCATTCTGCCTAGAATACCCATTACATAAATTAAGGCTATCAAAATCAGTAGCATCGCTATTAGTTTCGGCCAGTTATAGCCTTTCTTGCGGCGACTTTTCCACCGTTCATCCACCTTATCGTTAAGGTCGCTCATGAGCTTATCTCCTTTAGAAATTCGGTAAATCTGGACACACCTTTGCTTATGTTTTCCATGCTATTGGCATAGGAAAATCTAACTGTCCCCTTTAAACCAAAAGCACCACCGTCCACCATGGCTACATGGTATGTTTCTAAAAGTTTATCGCAAAATTGTGAAGCCTTTTTTATTTCTTGATTATTATTCTGCAAATACCAACTGATATCCGGCATAATATAAAAAGCACCCTGAGGTTTTTTGCAAATTACATGGGGTATTTTCATCAGCATATCATACAAATAATCTCTGCGCTTCCAAAACTCTTTGCGCATGTTTTCGATGGAATCATCTTCTTCAGTTAGAGCAGTAACACATGCTTTTTGAGTTATAGAGTTTACGCAAGATGTTGTATGTTCCTGAACTCTACCCGCGGCATTTATGATGTGTGTCGGTCCTGCCGCATAACCCAAACGCCAGCCAGTCATAGCATATGCTTTCGATACTCCATTTACAATAACTGTGTGTTCCTTTGCTTCTGGGCTAATCGAGGCTATTGAAACATGTTTCACGTCGTCGTAGACTAATCTTTCATATATCTCATCCGATATAATCAGAATATCATTTTGAATACAAATATCTGCCAGCACCTCAAGCTCTTTGCGGCTATAGACGGCACCGGTAGGGTTGTTAGGAGAATTAAGGATAAGAACCTTAGCACAGGGACTATCCTCAATGGCTTCCTGTAATGCTTCGGGCTGAATTTTATAGCCCTCGCTTACTTCGGTGGGTATGTAAACTGGAACTGCATCTGCCATCATGGTCTGATACGGATAGGTAACCCAATATGGTACTGGTATTAATACTTGATCGTCTGTATCGCAAACCGCAATTAGTACATTCAAGATTGAGGCCTTTGCTCCAGGAGACACCAAAATATCCTTGGGAGTATAACTAAGACCGTTATCACGTTCCAGTTTTGCACAGATAGCTTCACGCAATTCAAGGATGCCCACATTTGCTGTATAACGAGTAAAATTGGCATCAATAGCTTTATGCGCAGCAGCTTTAATATACTCTGGAGTATTAAAATCAGGTTCTCCAACTCCAAAGTTCACAACGTCGATCCCCGCCTGACGCATCTGCGTTGCTTTTGCAGATAAGCTCAAAGTGGGCGAGGGTTTGATCAATTTGGTACGATTTGACAGCTTTATCGCCATCGTATCCCCCTATATTTTTTATTATCTAGACATTAGTAAAACAAGGATTGCAGTGTTCACTATATCATCGGTAGAACAACCTCGAGAGAGATCGCAAATCGGTGCTGCAAGACCCTGAATTATAGGCCCAATAGCTTCATATCCAGCTAAGCGTTGAACAAGTTTATAACCAATGTTTCCGGCTTGTAAATCTGGAAACACCAATGTATTTGCGTGCCCCGCCACACTGCTATCTGGCGCCTTGCTCTTCGCTATCTTCGGTATTATTGCCGCATCTAATTGCAATTCTCCATCATAAGCAAAATCTACTTGTCTATCGTTCAATATGCTTTTAGCTCTTTGTACTTTCTCTATCAATTCGTGTTCGGCACTTCCCTTAGTAGAAAAGGATAGCAAGGCTACAAAGGGCTCATCACCCAAAATCATGCGCCTGGTAGTGGCTGTAGAACTGGCAATATCTGCAAGTTGATCTGGAGTGGGATTAGGTACAACCGCACAATCCGCAAATAGGTAGGTAGTTTCATTGTCTCGCGGGGAAACCATAATAAAGGTAGAGGAAACCGTGTTTAAGCCAGACATTACACCTACTACTTGCAAAGAAGCTCGTAAAACATCGGCTGTTGTATTGGCTGCTCCGGCTACCATGCCGCTTGCCATGCCTTGTTTAACCATCATGGCACCAAAATACAGCGGATTTTGCATCTGCTTGAGGGCAATATCCTTGCTTACCCCTTTCTCTTTTCGACGCTCGTAAAAATACTCTGCAAATCTTTCCAAATCTTCGCTAACTACCGGATCAATAATATCGCATTCTGCTATATTGATGCCCAATGCGGCTGCATCATTAAGAATTTGGCTTCTTTTACCTAATAATATTACTCTGGCAATGCTTTGTTCGGTCAGACTAGCTGCTGCGGCTAAGGTTCGCTTATCAAAAGATTCTGGCAAAACAATTGTTCCACCTATTGCAATTGCTCTGTTTTTTAATAATTCAAGAATATGCATCTATGCTCCATTTAATTCGTTTTCTACTACAATCAAAGAAAGATTTGTAACTCTATTGAATTCTGCTCTGATTTTTGCTAATAGGGCATGTCGATTTTTTCTGATCTGAGATTCCGGACAATTAACCAATACGGAATCAAAAAATTTGTCGATTATCGACCCAAAATCCACCAAATAATTAAGTGCAGCAGGATAATCTACTTTTTTTAGGGCATCATCTATATGGGCATCGAGTTCTTTAAGCGCATTATGAAGCTGTGTTTCAACTTCGTTTTCAAACAGCGAAGAATCAACTTCTTCAAAACTCAATTCGCCTTCAAGGATATTGGATACGCGCTTGAAACCAATTACCAGCTTTACAAATCGTTCGTCCCGCCTAAGTTCCTCTAATGCCTCTGCCTTGGCTAGTGTGTGCGGCAAACTACTCAACCCCATATCTATTACACTTGCTACAATGTCGTATGCAAAACCTTTCTCTTTTAAAAGCCAACTTACTCTTTGCTTAAAGTATTGCTTAACTTTTAGTGCTGATTCTGGCTCTATCTCTACTTTATCTGATAAGGTTTTGAAAACAAAATCTATCATCGAATCTGGATTAAGATCCCAAGCTCTTTCAGCAAGTATTTGCACTACTCCTCCTGCTGCGCGTCTCAGAGCAAAAGGATCAGCGCTTCCAGTTGGCATCAAGCCCACACCGAAAATACCACATACTGTATCTAGTTTATCGGCAATAGCACAAAGAGCGCCACAAAGCGTCTTGGGTAACACATCGTTGCTCCCTCGTGGCATATAATGTTCGTATATTCCCTGGGCAACTTGCTCATCCTCGTTGTTTGCCAGAGCATATTGCATACCCATATAACCTTGAAGCTTCGTGAATTCTTTCTCACCCAACATTAGAGTAACCAAATCTGCTTTGCATAAAAATGCAGTTCGTTGTGCCTTAATTTGCTCTGTTTCACTTAGGTTTAGCTCATTGCATAAATATTTATTAATCTTAAGGATGCGCTCTGTTTTATCTTTTAATGTTCCCAAACGGGATTGGAATACCACGTTTTTTAGCTGTGGTACAAAAGATGCCAAACTGCGTTTGCAATCCTCGTTAAAAAACCACATAGCATCTTCTAATCTGGCTGCTACAACTTTCTCATTCCCGGCTTTGATGATATTGCTATGCTGAGGATCTCCATTAGATACAAATACAAACTTATTACTCAGATTACCGTTGTCCCGATACACAGAAAAGTATTTTTGGTTTTGACTAATGGTAGAGGTTATTATCTTTTCGGGAAGCTGCAAAAAATCCTGTGAAAACTCACCTATTACTGCATGAGGATACTCTATCAGGTTGCATACTGTATCTAATAATCGTTCATCTTGTTTAATCTGATCATCAGAGCCTATAAATAACTCTGCAAACTGTTCCAAGATAAGCTCTCGGCGTCGCTCTCGATTGACTAAAACTTTGTTAAGTTCCAAAGTCTCTTCATAGCTTTGTACAGATTCTATCTTAAGCGTTCTATCCAATCCCAGATAGCGATTCCC
>JAJBBD010000142.1 GCA_020532355.1 Candidatus Cloacimonadota bacterium
CCGAGGTTATACGAAACAGACGCGGGCTTGTTAAACTCCATTGGATTGCAAAATTCGGGATTGGATGCTTTTATCAAAGAGAAGGTGCCAATCTACAATAAGAAGCTTACAATGCCTCTGATTGTTAGTATATCTGGAGCAAGCATAGCAGAATTCTGCGCCATGCTTGAGCGCTTGGAATGCTGCCCGGAAATATCTGGATACGAAATTAATGTATCCTGCCCAAACGTAGAAAATGAGGGCATTGCATTTGGTAGAGAAGCTAATACTGTATTTCATCTTGTAGAAGCTTTAGCCAAGCTTACCAGCAAAGAACTCTGTATAAAATTAAGCCCGAATGTAAGCGATATATCCTCAATAGCCCAAGCTGCCGAAGAAGCAGGAGCAAGTTCCATAGCTCTAATAAATAGTCTGTATGGCATGGCAATAGACTATAGAAATGGGAAATCTTTTATCAAGAAAGGGATAGCAGGTTATACGGGTTGTGGCATAAAACCAATTGCTCTAGCTCTTACATACAAGGTGGCTCAAACTGTAAAGATACCGATATTGGCAATGGGGGGGATCTATAACTGGAGAGATGCGTTAGAATTCATTTGGGCTGGAGCATCAGCTATAGCATTGGGGACAGCGAATTTTATAAATCCTTTGGCAGCTCCAGAGTTGATTATGGGGTTAGGCGAGTTCTTGCTTGCCCATAATAAGAGTATAAATGAATTAATTGGCAAAGTACGCACCTAAGTAATCGCCGCAAAGAGCGCTTTGATGTCTTTTAATTTGTGGACATTTGTTTGGTTTTTCAGCTTTGCAAAACCAGAAACAAAGATATTGCTGTAGCCTAGTTTAGCTGCTTCTGAGATCCTAGCTTCTAGCTGTGAAACAGGTCTTATTTCTCCATTTAAGCCTACTTCACCGATAAATACAGAGTTGTCTGGTAAGGGGCTATCTTTCAAACTGCTGATAATTGCCGCAATAATTGCCAAATCTAGAGAAGGATCTGAGGATCTAATTCCACCAGCAAGGTTAATAAATACATCATTACTCCTAAGATACAAGGATAGATTCTTCTCTAAAATAGCTAGCAGTATTGCCAGTTTCTTTTGCTCCAATCCTGCTACCACTCGTTGGGGAGTACCATAATTTGAACCGGTAGCCAAAGATTGTACTTCGACAATAAAGCTTCTGCTTCCTTCAATAATGCAACCAATAGAAGTGCCGATCTGAGCTAATTCATTACTTAGAAATACCGAATTGGGACTCTCAATCGAAACCAAACCAAGATTTGTCATCTCAAACAAACCAATTTCATTTGTAGAGCCAAATCTGTTTTTTACAGCACGAAGAATTTTATACTGGTTTCGCATTTCTCCTTCAAAATAGAGAACTGTATCTACCATGTGTTCCAAAATTTTAGGCCCAGCTACATAACCTTCTTTTGTAACATGACCTACCATAAAAACTGGAATTCCCAAATGCTTCCCGCACCTCAATAATCTATTTGTGCTTTCCTTCAGCTGAGTAATACTGCCTGGGATACTCTCAAGACTGTTTACACTGATGGATTGTATGCTATCTACAATTGCTAAAGCTGGTTTTTCTTCTTCTATACATTCAATTATGTGCTCGGTATCATTTGTGCACAGTAACAAAATATTGTCACTCTTAACTTGCAGACGTTTGCTACGCATATGGATTTGGGCAGAGCTCTCTTCACCCGAACAATAAAGTACCTTTCTTCCACTTTGCCCAAGCCACTCGGAGAGCTGTAGCATTAGCGTAGATTTGCCAATCCCCGGTTCGCCGCCAATTAAAATGAGCATGCCTGGAACGATTCCACCACCTAATACTAAGTCTAATTCTGCGTTTCCAGATTTTAATCGTTCTTCGGTTTGAGGTGAAAGACTAGCAATTTGTAGAGGTTTTGTACGCTGATGCGTTGATTGCGAAATATTGCCTTTGCCAATAATGCGGTTCGTTTCCTTTAGGGTACTCCAACTACCGCAATTTGGGCATTTTCCACTCCATTTGTTTGTTTCATAACCACAATCTGTACATACAAAAGTAGATCGCATACTCAATTCCTTTACTAGTTATACTAAAAACCAATATTTATAGTACTAGCATAGATGGCAAGCTATATTTAAACAGTGAGCGTCACTCGTGCGTAAGAATTATATGTAAAAGGCTGGGAAAGCTTATTTCATCAATTGAATCTCGCCTATTGTTACCAATAAAATTCTACTAACATACTTGAACTATCAGCAAAGGAAAGATGCATGATTAATACTAAACACAAGCATAAGATACAAAAACTATTATTACTTGCATCACAATAAGATACATGGGTCTGAATCAAAAAAGTAATAGTCTACTCGACAATATGTTGTAAGGACTATTTAATCAATTTGATGCAAAACCAAAAAAAGTTTTGCCTTTTAGAATGTTTGCCCTATAATATTAATCAAGGAGCAGATATGAAACCTAGTATAATAGTTTTTAGCACACCTACTTGCTCTTGGTGCAAGAAGTTGAAAAGCTACTTAAGAGAAAATAGTTTTATCTATAAAGACATAGATGTATCCAAGGATACAAAAGCCCTAAACGATATGATTAAGAAAACCGGACAACAAGGGGTTCCACAAACATGGATAAATGGTACACCGATAATTGGATTTGATAGAGCAAAAATAGATAAACTATTGGGAATAAATAAACAAACGATAGGAGAGAAACAATGAAAAACTACCCAGAAGAATTCCATGACCTAATTACACGCTTACAAGTAGTGTTAAGCGAAATTGATTATGCCCAAAAGGCCTGCTTACAGGCTGGACGGATGGAGTGTATGCTGTTAAATCATCTTTTCAGCACGAAAACTCCTGCCAATATGAATGAATTGGCAAAAGTATTAAATGTATCACATAGTCGTGTTACTCGCATTATGGACAACCTCGTAAACAAAAAACTGGTAACACGTAAACCAAGTGAAGACGATCGCCGTTGCTGGTTTGCCATCATTACTGATAAAGGCATGAAATTGGCTGAGAATAGCCAGAAAACAGTATTGGATCAGCAGAAAAGCCTCATAGAAAAGCTACAGCCCAAAGAAGTTGCGGACATATACAACTCCTTCAAAAAATATGTAGAGAAATATGAAGAGGTGCTGAAGGAATCTTACATTGAGGTGTAAACAATGGCTGATTCTGTAGTAACGAAATGGACTGGTGACCTGAGTTTTGATTCTTTCGTTACTGGTCATCATGTAAAAATGGATGGAGCTAAAGAGTATGGTGGAAACGATACTGGCCCGCGTCCCAAGCCGCTTTTATTGGCTGCATTAGCCGGTTGTTCTGGGATGGACATAGTGTCGATACTAAATAAGATGCAAGTCAAGAATTTTAGCTTCGAAATAGAAGCAGAGGGAGATTCTACAGATGAGCATCCGGTTGTATATCATACGATAAGGGTTTTCTTCAAATTCTCAGGCAACAATCTGCCTCAAGATAAAGTTGTTAAGGCTGTTAGGCTTTCTACCGAAAAATATTGTGGCGTGAATGATATGCTCAAAAAGGCAGCGGATGTTATTGTAAAAATCTTTATAAACGATATCGAGGTAAGCTAATGAGATATATATTGATATTGATAATCGCCTCAATGACTGCGGTATTAGGTTGTACCCCCGCTCCTAAACAAGAGCCCGTAGTTGAAGAGAGCCCTGTGGTAGAAACAACCCAGTCTGAGAAAGAATATGAAGCTGGCACCTGGATAGATAACTGGGAACTTGCTATAAGTTATGCCAGACAATCTGGTAAAAAGGTTTTAGTGAACTTTACTGGATCAGATTGGTGCGGATGGTGTGTTCGTCTCTCTTCTGAAGTATTTACTCAAGATGCTTTTAAGGAATATGCCCAAGAGAATTTGATCTTATTGAAGCTAGATTTTCCTCGCAATATTGATCAATCCTCAGAACTCAAAAAGCAGAATCAATATTTGCAAAGACAGTTTGGTATCCAAGGCTATCCTACGATTCTATTGGTAGATGAGGAAGGTAAAGAGATTGCCCGTACCGGCTATCAACCAGGTGGTGCTCAAAACTATGTGAAACACCTACAAGAGCTTCAACAATCTAAATAAGTTACAAATACTGACTAATAAGAGACCGCCTTATTTAAGGCGGTCTTCAATTTTAAATTGAGTATTGACAACATCCGGCAGCAAATATTTTGGTTTGAACAAAATCATTATATTGAAAGCGAGTACTAAATGAGCATTATCCAATGCGTTGATCTGGGAATAGAATTTGGAGGTAATTATGTTCTCAGAAACGTCAATTGCACCATTGAACATAATAGCAGAATTGGTTTAATTGGTCCCAATGGATCGGGGAAAACAACTTTAATTAAACTCATTCTGGGGGAGCTGCGCCCAGTAGAGGGTCAAGTTCTAAAAGCGAAGAATTATCGCATTGCTTATTTAGCACAGAATACCATACTAAATCCCCAATTCAGTATGTTGGA
>JAJBBD010000143.1 GCA_020532355.1 Candidatus Cloacimonadota bacterium
CCATAAGATATTAAATAAGGGATAGTTAGTTTATGCGCCTTGAACTCCAATGCCTCAATTGGGATAATGTATCATCCTTTCAATAATGAATGTGCACATCAAATCCTTACCTTAAGCGCATCGCAGGATATTCCGCCGATAAAATATTAAAATAAGCCGTACAAATGTATTGGTTGCAATGAAAAGTCAGGATAATACATCGGCATGTGAAGCAAGAATACGTTTGGAAAATAATTCAGTTGATATCATATACCTGGTATAGTATATTCATAAACCATTTATTATTGTTGGTTTTGTGTTGCGTGTATTCCTCGAAGTCTCATACTCTCCCATCACTCTACAACATTCCCGGTAAAACCAGATACTCAAATCTACTTGGCAAACAGATATTTGACTTCGTCTATTATTGGATAGCCAGAGTTCTTAGTCGCTACTTTGCCCATGTAGCAAGATATCAAATCCTCAGATATTGTGTCAAATGAATAGAAGATTTGTGGTTGATAATTCCATGCTCATGTTTGGGAAGATCTGAGAGAAGTAAATAATGTTCTTGACAATATTCCCTTAAAAAAATCAAATTGAAATATATAGCTTACCCTCAATATTTTCTTACATGGATCAATACAGTTACGGCTTCATCCTCTATGTGATTAGAGAAGATACAGGATTTCTGTAAGCCTCTGGGATCGAGGTGTTGAACAACCCAAGCAGAACAAATGCAACGGAGCCTCGGAAAGCTCCGCTACGGTATCAGCAACCACCGTAACACCCTTGGGGTGGTTTGATAGTCCTTGGCTACTTCTTTGTGGCTTTTCTATATAGATCATTTTTACAGCAAAACTTTTAAAGCCCCAAAATAGTCAGATATCGGCTCAAAACAAAATTTTCGGTGACCTAAATGGATAGAAAATAGAGCTTAAAAACCTCTTTATAGCGATTTGCAATTTCGGTGACTCTTTATAATATATTCGGCAGATTAATCTATCCTCAATCAAGACCGCTCTCCTCATACTTTGTCCAAACTTTAGCATAGCTTCACCCCTAGATACAGCTATGCCCACTGCTTTATCTAACGACGAAAGATAGCTGAGATCCCGATGAAGCATTGAGGCTTGGGCATGATGGAAAATGATCTCCATAACACGGATGATTTAAAAGTTCGAATGAATGGAACGCAGATTGAAATGATTGCTCTTGTCTTGTGCATTCTGCTTTGATGCATATACCTGATCACATCCTAGATATAGTGGTAACGTAAAGCAAGCTCGCCAATGAATCTTTAATCACATAACGCCTGCAGAATGGCCTCTTGACACTCACTAAGCTACAATATGATATACATAGTCAAGATTAGGGTATCGATAACAGCCATAGTAGCCCGGCAGGAGCAAGTACAAAAGATATATCTGTGCTTTGATCAAAGCACTTATGTTTTATTCACTCCAGATGAGCGAGACTAAGCCTTAACAATATTACATAAAATGAATGAATAATAGCTGATTTGTAGAATTCTGTCCTCAAAATAGGAATGCTTACAGCAAATATAATCTTGACAGACTGCATCCTGTGTATGAAGAGTAAATTTTGTTAACTAATCATGAGACATTCATGTCAAAGGAGAACAACTTGAAATATTTATGCATGCTACCGTTTCTTTTAGCGTTTCTTTTCTTGATGTCCTGTAATTCAACAGAACCTGAGGTGAGTGATGAGTTTTCGCTTGAGATCAAGCTAACCAACACCGCCGGCACTCCGCTTGAGGGTTATAGACTTGCCATCTTTCAAAAGGATTTGAATGCTTGGAATCCAGGAATCGCGAAAAAGTCATCAACCTGCATTAGGTTCGATACTCAGAATAACTACCGGGCAGAAATAGTGATTACAGACTACTTCAACAATCAGATCAGGACCCTTAGCGATCAGCTTTGCTCTGCAGGCTCATATTCCCTTCACTGGGATGGCCGGAATGATGCAGGTAATGTGATCCGGGATGGGATTTATAAGATTAAAGCCAGGTATTACGACTTGGATGACAACCTGATCTTCAGCGACATGTTTCTAGCCTATCAATTGGGAGAATTTGATGCCAGTTTAGCGCCATACATCACAGATTTAAATGGTGAGGTTTACAGCACAGATATTACCCCCTTCCCTATCCTCTATTGCCTCGAGAGCATCTGTATTCTTGATTCAAATGGTGAATATTTATCAGATCAAATTTTTTCAGCCACATCTGATAGCATGGAAATCGTGATCGTGGCCCCGGATAAAACCTCAAGAAGCCACTATTTCCGCATTAACAAGGGCAGAAACATCCTGAACTTGAATTGGGATACGCTGCTTGAAGATACTGAGGAAGCTCAGATACTCTGCGTCCCAAGCCTACCGCTCAATTCCGCTGAGCCACACATTACACACAAACAGTTTACGAACAAACTGTACGGTTGCTTTCCCAACCCCTTTAACTAAGGCTTGATAATCAAAATTTCCTACACCCAAATCTGGGATGGTGTAATTATGCTTGCAAAAATTGTGAAAAGAGACTGTGAGAGAATATCCGTTGTAAAAGCCCGTTTTCCCGTCTGTAGTCAGTGACGGTATTAGCTGAGCTTTTGGTGTTTTGAAAGGCTGAGC
>JAJBBD010000144.1 GCA_020532355.1 Candidatus Cloacimonadota bacterium
CCTCAATACCGATTGTAGCATAGTTTCCATGACGAGAACCAGATTGGCTATCCACGTTATTGAATGTGTGATATTGGAATTTGATGGGACCATCGCCCATACTAGTGTTGTGTACAGATTGATCATAAAGGATAACTTGGAAGGTTTCAGGGGATGTGCCATTTTTACCATTTCGTAAGTTATACCATTCAATAATGAAGGAGCGATTGCCACGATCGAACATGGTATAAATACCACTACCTGAATGAGTGGCAAGATCGTCCCAGAAAGGAGCGATCATTGGGCTGGGTCCCATTGCCCCGGGTAAACGGAAATTTCTAAATTCTGCATTTGCGGTTACACCCATAGCGATAAATCCATTGGAACAGACAGTAATTTGATTGTAGTGTCTGCCATAGAATCTAAATGAGAAAGGCAGATCAACAACGGCAAGAGATTGAGCCCCTACCTGATCTCCTTCGTCAGATCCGTTATATATATCCGAGATCGGCAATGCAGTTCCAAATCCACCTTCTTGTTCGGCAATGGGAATCCAATTGTATGCTGCATAGGGATTATCGGTATCGTTCCAATCGTATATTACATATCCATAATCATCAGGACCAAGAGGGGTATCATTATCTACAGTTCCTACATCTAAATTAAAATCAATAATTTGTTCAAATCCCGCTTCATTAAACAATTCAAGATATAGCGGAATCTGCATTCCGGAAAGTGTTTGAGGACGTAGCCAAACATTAAAGCTTAGTTCCTGAATCTGATCTACCCCATTAAGTTCACCCACCACATCCATATTACTGGTAATCGATAACAGGTCGTTGTGAGTGTGTAAGCGAGCATACACATCGCTTACCGAAACCGTAGCGATATTGTGCAATTCTACTGTTAGCACAGCCTCTTCACCGGGATCGAGAATATTGTTTTGAGGGGTAAGAGCTTGATTTGAATCCGGTTCGTGAGGATTATCGTCAGATACTTGGTAAGAGATTAGCTCAATAATTGGGGATTCTACCAAGATAAACTCAGACACATGGTACTCGTTATCATTGCTATCACTCAGATATAGGTGTAACCGTAGCATTGTGTTGTTGGGAGTGCCGTCATGAATATTAAGAATAATCGGAGAAGTGTTATCTGCCGAACCATAAGCAGGAATTTCAGAATAGTTTATTGAAGGATTCTCTATTTGAAGCCACGGACTATCCGAAGTAACCATTCCACTTACACCTTGTAAGGCTTCTGCGCCGGTATTGCGTAAAGCAAAAGAAACTTGAATGCTTTCACCCGCCGATGCCAAGCCATTAGGATTGGAAGACGCAGAATCATCAATTACAATATCTCCGGGTACCAATGTAGGCTCATCTTCAATCACGATATATATCTGCTTAGGTTTAAAATTATGCTTATGAATGGTTAGCACTGCATCACCGGCTTGCATGGCATCGGGAAGTACAAGAATCACATTGCCATCAGCATCGGTATAGCCCCGCGAGAGGATGTCGAATCCGGAAGAGAGCACAACTGAAGCTCCTTCAACCGCCTCTTGAGTGAGATAATCGGTTACCGCTACATCCAGAAGCCGCAAGCCAAGAGGAATGGTTTCCTCTGTTTGGACATTAAATCTATCTGGGATGCCTGTATAGACTTCCATCGTGGGATCTCCCATTAAGTTACACCAATGGGCAAAGTCTACTGCCGAACCCGGAGAAGAAACTCCAAATATCTCATCTATATATAGTTTCCCGTTTAAAAGAGCTTCACCCATAGTACGCATTCCTCGAGTGTAAATACCTTCAAAAATGCCTCCATGTAGCACATTGTTAAATGTAGTATGGGTACTGGATGTGCTCATACCAATAGCAGTTACCGCACCCTTAGGCAATGCCGTAGTTCCATATCTGATAAGCTGTTCTGTTTCGCCGGATCCATCAAAATTCCCGGTGCCACAAGTAATAATAACTGCGTGGGGTATCATATTACTGCCCGATAACGCACTTTCAGAAGGTGGGCTAAAATCGATATATCCTCGGAAGCTATAAAAAGAAATTCCCTGATTGAAGGCACTATTTATCCCAGAAACCAAGCTACTGAAATTTGCTCCGTATAATTCGGTAAAAGTGTTATCCGAATTCTCTTCCAGAGCCATCTCTTTGATGTACTTGCTGATATACATCGTAGAAATGCCCGAGGGATCGTTGTCGCCAACTAATAGCATTCTGTTCAGCCATTCGGCATTATCTACATCTAAATTCTTCTCATAAGCATATATTTTGTTTAGGAGCACCAAAAACTGGGTAGAATTCTCTACGGAGATTCTCCCGATAAACACATCGCCCAGCATATCTCCGGTATTCATGAATGTATAAGGATAGTCTGTTGCGCCATAAGACTGCTGGAAACAAGGAATGCTAAAACTCCCACCTACGTCACCAATAAGAATAACATAGTCGGGGCGAGTTTCTGGATTGTTATATTGGTTGCGAATATACGTCCGAATGCTACTAGAAGAACTGCCGGCACTTGATGATGAAGTGTTGGCAATATCCACATCGGCACCTTTCTGTCTCTTCCAAGTGGCAAAACCATTCAAAGCAGTATTAAAAACTACATCTTGGGACTGCCCATGAATAATGAGATAACGCGGTGGAGTATTGGCAACCATTAAATCTCTGTATTCATGGTAGTTTTGGATGAAGGACGAATATATCTTATCGAAAGCCGGAGATATGTGATGTACCGGTGCAGTTAACTCGTTTATGCCTGATCCACCGGTATAATTAACGCGCATATTGATGTTTGTATGCGCAGTCAATTCTTGAGTGGCCGCATTGTAACTAAAAGGATTCACCTGAACCGTAATTACTCTAAAATCCCTAATGATTTTGGGATCGCTATATTCAATGGCTGCGGTGGGATATTCGCCACCACCGCCATAATATTGAGTATCTTGCACAAAAGATTTAGGATTTTCAAGCTCCATATCTTGCTGAAGAGGATACGCATGATAGTTGCTAATAACGCTTTGTTGAGAATTAATAACCTCTATGTTTACTCCACCTTGATGGGGAATCGCTATAGTGGTTGTAATAACTGGTAATTCTGGCATACCACTTTGCATAAGAGTTCCAGCTCCGGGCATAACAATGCGGTGAAATGTTTGCCCATTGTTTTCTTGCGTTGTTATTTCATATTGTGGTAAGCTGAATTCAAGTTCCATACTATTATTGGTATTACTTGTAATCTCAAAAGCAGACTTGAATGAGGCTACGCTGAAATCTGTAGCAGCAGCAAAGGCAAGCCCGCAAATCATGCTTAATAGCATTATTAGTGTTAGTTTCTTCATTGGCTATCCCCTATTGGAGTTTGATTTGACCGAATTCAATGCAAGTATTATTCCGTTTTTTTACAGATTGTAATATAACATCATTTCATGAGGATGTGGACGGGCATTAAGTGCCTCATATTCAGCCATCTTGAGTTTGATGTGGCTTTCAATAAGATCTTCATTGAATACATCGCCCACTAAAAGGAATTGATGATCTTCCTTTAGCGCTTGCATAGCCTCAGCGAGATTTGCCGGAATTGAAAGCAAGCTTGCTTTTTTCTCTTCACTCCAAGTATAAACGTTATCGTCGAATGGACCCAAATTGTGTTCAGCCGGATCAATCTTGTTTTTTATGCCATCTATTCCAGCTAACAGAATCGCACTCATTGCCAGATAAGGATTGCATGTAGCATCTCCAGTGCGGAATTCAAAACGTTTATCTTCCGGACTGTTGGCATATTTGGGAATGCGAATAGCAGCAGAGCGGTTGGCAAGCCCATAAAACAGCTTTACTGGGGCTTCAAATCCTGGAAGCAGGCGCTTATAACTGTTGGTAGAGGGATTTGTAAAAGCCACCAGGGCTCGTCCATGATAGAGTATGCCGCCAATAAACCAGATAGCTTCCTTTGAAAGATCGGCATAACCACCCTTTTTGTAGAATATGTTCTTGCCTTTTTTGTGCAACATCATGTGAAAATGCATTCCGTTTCCAGCATGATTGTATACGGGCTTTGGCATAAATGTGGCAGTTAGCCCATAATCTAGTGCGGTTCTGCGGATGATGTCTTTCATCACCATAGTGTCATCACAAATCTTGGGAAACTCTAGCAATTCGGTCTCGATCTCTTGCTGCGAGGAAAGCCCCACTTCGTGGTGGTGATAGCGGACTTTGATGCCCAAAGTCTCCATGTGGTCAACCATCTCTTGACGAATCTCGTAGAAACGATCGAAAGGAGTATCGGCATGATATCCTTTCACGTCTTGCCGACTCACCCCATCCAAATCGTCAAAATCTTCTGGAAGCGCATCTTTACTTTCGCTGGAAGTTATGTTGTATCCACTGGAAAAGCTATCCGAATAGAATTGTACAGTATCAAAAAGGTGGTATTCCAATTCTGGAATCCATGTAGATTTATCGGCAATCTTTGTACTTTTTAGGTATTCATGAGCCCTTAACGCAACACTACGAGGATCTTTCTTGATGCCTATACGAGTGTCTGCATCGCAGATGGAGCAGATCATACGCAACGTTGGAACTTCATAAAATGGATCCAATTGCGCAGTCTGGATGTCTGGCATCAACACCATATCTCCGCTTTCTACACTTCTCATGCCGGGTATGGAAGAACCGTCGAATGGAACTCCTCGCTTTAATACTCTCTCAATTCTGCGAGCAGGAAATGTGATATGATACCACTTTCCGTCTAAGCCGCAATACTTCAGGTCAATTGCCTTCACTTCGTTATCGGCAATCGTCTTTTGCAGTGTCTTTAAATCCATGCTTTTACTCCATGTATGTATTTATTTTAATATTTGTATGATTGATCTCGGCGGTAGTTAGTTTTCTATATAGGCAATCCCAGTAGCCTCATTACCAGCTTAACAGGAGGCAACACTATCTTGCTAATCAGATTAAGCCCCAATAGATTGGATATAATGATGACGGCAAAGAGATAGATCATACCCTTACGCTCTTGCGCAGTCCACTTAAAATAAGCTTGGTCTGTGAGAAACATGCCCAAAACCTTAGATCCATCCAAAGGTGGTACTGGTATTAAATTAAAGAAAGCCAATAATAGATTGAGAAATATCACGTACCAGAATATATGCTGTAGCACAGGTATAGGGGCCGAGATGTGAAAGATTACACTCAATACTATGGCAATAAGGATGTTCGAGACGGGGCCCGCTAGGGCAGTCAAACCGGAATCACGTTTCAGATTGCGGAAGTTATAAGGGTTAAAGGGCACAGGCTTGGCATAGCCGTAAATGAATTCCGCGCTAAAATATAGTATCAATGGCAAAATTACTGTGCCAAAAGGATCGATATGTTTTTTGGGATTGAAGCTCAATCGTCCTGCCCGCTGTGCGGAATCGTCTCCCAAGGCAAAGGCGGCAAAGGCATGACTCACTTCATGGATAATGATGCTATAGAACACCATTACAATGATGGCTATGTTGCTGATAAGGCTATTTATATTCAAATCGCTATCCTTATACCTTTTTTAGCTTCAAGAACTTACGCTTGCCTGCACGCAATATAGCACCATCTGATATTGTTACTTCTGCATCAAATGCGGTAATCTTTTTCCCGTCCAAGCTCACTCCTCCCCCTTGCATTAAGCGTTTCGCTTCTCCATTGCTTGCGCATAAACCACTTTGTACTAATATCTGCACTAGTTTCACGCTATTTCCCTGTACGCCATACTCCGGCATCTCGTCCGGTATTTCTTTTTTAGAGAAGAGCTTTTCAAAGCCTTCTTGCGCTTTCTGTGCATCTTCCTCTCCATGGTACAGCTTAACTATTTCCCAAGCTAGGCGTTTCTTCAAAGTCATGGGATTTATCCCTGCCGCAAGCTCATTTTTTACTTGTTCCAATTGATCTGGATCATAGGCTGTGGCATAAGTATAATAGTTCATAATCAGGTTATCCGGAATGCTCATCACCTTACCGTATTTTTCAGATGCGACATCAAAGACGGCAATGTAGTTATTCAGAGACTTACCCATCTTATTTACTCCGTCTGTTCCCAGAAGTATAGGTGAGAGTATTGCTATTTGTTGTTCCATGCCAAAATAGCGCTGCATGTCTCTTCCACACAAGATGTTAAATTTCTGTTCTGTAGCGCCTAATTCCACATCGCTGTTTATTGCTACCGAGTCGTAACCCTGGAGGATGGGATACATCAATTCATGCATACCAAGAGATAGCCCTTGTTCATAACGATTGCGAAATGTATCGTGTGCCATAAACTGTGCTAAAGTAAATTTGCCCATCAGCTTTAGAACCTCTCCCATACCCATGTCGCCAAACCATTCGCTCTGATAGCGGATCTCGGTAAGTTCCGGTTTGAGTATGGTAAATAGTTGGTCCATATACTTTTCGCTATTGATTCTAACCTGTTCATGAGTAAGGGGAGGTCTAGAATCGTCTCGACCGGTAGGATCACCAATCTGGGCAGTAAAGTCGCCGATAATGATCACGCCGATATGCCCCAGTTCCTGAAAATCCCGCATCTTGCGTATCGGTACCAAGTGACCAATATGTATTTCATTGCCGGTGGGATCGATACCATATTTGATTCTTAGCGGATTTCCGCTTTTAGCGCTCTTGGCAAGCTTGGCTTTCAGCTCGTCCAACGGAATTATTTCCTCCACGCTCTTGGTTATTATTTTCAATTCATGTTCATAATTCATTATGTCTCTTCCTATAAGGATTTATACCGTTCGAACACAATGCCAAGACAGGCTTTTCTTGTCAAGCCCAGAGCGCAGCAGAGGGCGTTCATAAGCGTGCGGCTCTGTGCTGCGCTGAGGACTGCGGATCAGAGACTTTTAACTCAGATCTCGGGCTTCAGATTTATAATTACAGATTTTCCTATTCCCAAACTCCATAAACCTTAAAGAATCTTTGGGTAATTTCGCCCACTGGGCTGGTCCATACATTACCGTCAAAGCTGCCCTGTGCACTCACATCACCAAACTCTCCATAAGGCTCATCGGAAGCAAATACCAGGTAAGCTGTTGCCCCCGGAACTGAAGTAATAGTAAGGATCACATTCCCGTTATTGATGTTGATGCTCGCAGTTGTGGCTTGGGGTTCCGGAGATATGGTAGTAACCATCTGCGCCGGAGAATACATAGAATAACCGTTCTGGAAAGCAGTTCTCAGGCGGTAATAGTATGTAGATCCAGAAGATAGCCCGGAAATAACCTTAGAAGTGGATGTGCCTGCATTGAAGTTGTTATACCCAGAAACAAAGCTTGTAAATTCAGGATCGGTGGCAACCTGCAAATAGTAGGCAGATCCTATAATTGGCTGATTCCAATTCGCCGTAAAACTGCTTGTAGTTACAGTCGTTGCACCAAGCGGATAAGGAGTCCAAAGCATATAGGCAAATTCCGGATGATCCACAAAGGGATTGCGGTTTCCCTGTCGCTCTGCGATGCGCTCATTACGCTGCAATTCCCATTCATCGGGAGGATCCTGTTCATGCCAGGTCAGCAGCGTGGAAAGCTCACCATAATAGGGCTCATTATTAGGCGCAGTATTAGAATAATCTACAATCTCCAGATCATAAGAGGTATCTGTTCCCTCATAGCGCACTGCCATATACATAATCATTCGCGCCACATCACCTTTTTCTTCGTCTCTAGGCTCCCAACTATATGTGGTAGTATAGTTTCCGGTATTACCGCTATAGCCTTGATAGGGCGAAGCATCCACATAGAGAGATCCGCCCTCGTCAAAATCTTTATTTCCTTTAGCAGAATTAACCGTGGCATCGCAAGGTCTCATATGATGGAGGTCTGTACCCGCCGGACGGCTCTCGCCAAAATCTCCATGCGATTTGCTCCATGTGTGTTCCCGATTCCATTGTGTAATGCCACCGCCATAGTTACTCTTAGGAATACTCCATCCGGTATAGATTTGGATTATGTTATTGCTGTTATTGGGATCTTCATCGGTATAGCGTAATTGCGTCCACAGTGCGTCGTAGCTATATTGTGTAGCATGAGTTGTCCGCAATAGATCGTGCAGCTCTGCTTTCAGTGCCGTCCCATAACCATCTATATCCTCGTAATAGCCCGTAAATCCACCACTTAAGGTAGTAAACTGTGACGGATTCCCGGTTGCGGTAGAAGAAAGATACATTGTATTTGACCCAAAGCCGTTGTATTCAAACACTCTAAAGTGATAGGTAGTACTGGCTTCAAGACCTTCTACCAACACTCCGTTGAAGGGAGCATCTTCAATAATCTGAGTGGCATCGTTATACACTACTTGCTGTCCGGAGCCTCCATATATAGGATTCGCCACTGGATCTGTGCCATCGGCAGGAGTATTGAAGAAGTTTTGCGTATTCATCACCACAATGCGCTTGGCACCATTGCCCGGAGTCCATTCCAAGGTGATTGTATTGGAGGTTATTGCTGCTTCGATCTGCCGTGCTTGAACGGTAGGTGTGCTTATCACTTGTGTAAACGCTTCTATGGTATTTGAGTTCTCGCTGCTACCGTTGGCGTTTGCAGCCCTTACTACGTAATAATAATCTGTATCAGGAGCCAAGCCGTTTACTACATAAGAGCTAACGTTACCCACATCCAGATTTTGGTAGCCAGCTACATAACTTATACTACGGCGCGATAGACTGTGAGTGCCAATATAACTGAATGTATCTGTAGGATACATATTCCACTCCGTGCTCAGAGTAGTGAATGCGTCTCCACCTGTACCGACTGGGTTTTGAGTTATGCCAGAGCGTACTTCAGGTTTGCGCACCAAGGTTCTATCCAGAGTGCTATATCCTCCCGAAGCTGTCCAAGCTGTTCCCGGATCATCGCCAATCACGCCAAAAATATCCACATATTGCTCGGTAATTGTGTTGTAGATAGCCACCGCATCGTTGCCATTAAAACTAACAGCGTAAGCATTAAGATAGTCCGCTTCGGCAAGTATATCGGCATGCGCTGAGGCATGAGCCAATACATACACATCACCATTGGCAAGATTCCCACCCAAATCGATACTAAAAGATGGAGTTGGGTTTCCATTACTGAGTATCTGAACCTTATAATCGGTAAGGCTTACCGTACTTCCCGTTCCGTTGTAGATTTCCAAGGCCTTGTTAGTTCCAGACCCTTCTATATATTCTGAAATGATGAGATCATCAAAACCGCCTTCGGAACTTACGGTATATACATCCAGTTTATAAGAGCTAGCACCATTCACGGCTTGCCAATTAGCCTTAAATGATGAAGAAGTCACCTCCGTAGCATCCAAAGCTATCGGCGCATCAGGCAATAGCAGCGTACTCACATTCCCCGTAAGGATTACAGTTTTTTGCTCGGCTCCCACACTGGAAATCTGCACGCTTCCATTATAAGTTCCGCTTAAGAGATTATCTTTTAAGCGTACATATATCGGTTGAGCAACCGTTCCATCCTGAGGAGTCAGATCGATCTGTTGCTGATAAAAACTATTATCCAAAGAAATCTCGTAATCAGTAGATGCGGAAAGTAACAGATTTGCCGAAAGAAATACTGCAGTTAGCGCAAAGGATTGTGATGCCGAAGGACCAAAGCCCTCATTGTAGCCAAATCCGGAAAGGTTAGTCGGATTCACCGCTATCTGTGGATCGGTTGTACCGCTATAATCCGTTACCGATATATCATCCAGGTTCAGCCTGGCATTCGAGCTTCCACTTGATTCCGCAGTTCGGATGCGAATTCTGCCCGGGCTGCTAATATTAATTGTTGCGCTAAAGCTTTGAGTTTCATCATTATTAGCAGCAACAAAATCTTCTCCAGCCTGTATCCAGGTGATGCCACCATCGATGCTATATTCCGCTTTCCATGCCACCTGAGAATCTGAGCCATATCTCCTGTAGAAGAAACTGAGGCTTCCCAAACCATCGCTCTTATCGCCAAGCATAGTCATGGCGGAAGTGCCGTATCCGCGAAGTCTGGCCGATTTTGAACCATTGATCTGATCCGCAGTTGTGTTTCCAATCAAAGCTTCCGTCATATTCCAATCGATCCCGCTTAGCGTAACCGTGCCGCTTTCATAGGCTGCTTTTACCTCGCCCTCTCCTTCAAAATCTACCACATAGCCATCAATGATGATAACCGGACTCACTGAGCCGCTGAGGCTGATTTCCTGCAAGCTTGCATCTGGACTCGTAAGTTCAATACTGCCATTGTAATTCCCCGTTGCCAAACCGGAGATTAGCCTAACGTAGATTGTTGTTGCACTTACGCTACCATCTTGATGAACTAGAGACAGACTATTGCCAAATGTGCCTTCAGCGCTCTGGCTCAGTTCAAAATGCAAAGGCGCACTAATCTGAATATTTCCCAGTAGATTGGCTCCCTGTACCTGAAAGCTTTGCACCGTAGAAGGACCAAAACCTTCCTCATAACTGAATCCTGATAAAGAGCTTGGATTGATGGCAATCATAGGCTGTGCAGTATCATCATACTCTGTGAGCAAGATATCGTCGATATTGAGGCGTGCATCTGTTGTGCCTGTATCTTCCACGGTTCTGATCCGCACCCGCACGTTTCCGGGAACATTGATCAGAGCGCTAAAACTTTGCGCATCACCAAATTCTGACGGGGTAAAGTCCGCTCCCGCCTGCATCCATGTAGTTCCGCCATTCGTACTGTATTCCGCTCTCCAACTTACTCGGGTATCTGTTCCGTATTGTTTATATTGAAAGCTTAATGAGCCCAAACCACCGGATTTATCTTCCAGCATGCTCATGGCAGATGTGCCATATCCGCGCATTCTGGCGGCTCGCAAACCATTGATCAAATCTGTTGACATCTCGCCGATCAAAGCTTCAGTCATATTCCAATCTATGCCGCTGAGGTTCACCGTACCGCTGGCATAGCCCATTTTGATTTCACCGTCACCCTCAAAATTCACCAGATAGTTACCCGCAACCGGTGCTTCGCTTACTTCGCCGCTTAAACTGATCATACGGGAGATAGCGTTCGTACTGGAAAGTTCTATACTGCCTACGTAAGAATCTCCATCCAAACCGGATACCATTCTTACATAAACAGTTGTAATATCCAGCGTCCCGCTTTGTGGGCTAAGCGATAAGCTTCCACTGAAGCCACTGCCTTCATTGAGGCTAAGCTCATAATTTTGCGAAGCTTGGATTTGTATATTGGCAAGCAAGTTAGAGCCTTGAACGTCAAAGCTCTGCACAGCCGAAGGACCAAAGCCCTCCTCGTAAGTAAAGCCGCTAAGAGAACCGGGACTAACCGTGATAAGGGGCTGAACTGAACCACTATAATCCGTCAGCAAAATGTCGTCGATATTCATGCGCTTGTTAGAAGTTCCCGTATCGGTTACCAAGCTGATCTTGATGCGGATATTGCCGGAAATATTCAAAGTCTCCGAAAAGGTCTGAACATCAGCAGTTGCCGTAAAATCACTTCCGGCTTGCGTCCAGGAGGTGCCTCCATCAGAACTGTATTCTACCTTCCACGCCACTTGAGAATCAGATCCATATTGGCGATATTGAAAGCTAAGC
>JAJBBD010000145.1 GCA_020532355.1 Candidatus Cloacimonadota bacterium
GAGTATTCTTTGCCTAGAATAATCGCTATTTTGAGACCCTTGCACATCCATGTATAGCAGATTGTTATGCACAAGATCTCAGTTTGGTGGGTTTATTCTGATCGTAGCTATGTTAAGCCACCATCCTTGTAGTATGAATCTTCGCCTCATGCCCAGATTATTCAGCGGTCTTGTTTTGTAGAATACTTTCGGCTCTCTTTCAAACTAAGTGGGCGCTATGGATCTACCGACAATTCTTCAAATGGGCGCTTCAAACGAGCACCCATACAGTACAGGCGGACACTGTTCCGACAAGGGGAACCAGTGCGAGGGACGGGATTGCAAGCTGGGCTGGCAAGCTCTGAATGTCACAGCGAGCAGAGCTCGCTTTTGAAGGCAGCTTCGCTGCCTCTGCCAAGCAGGAGCTTGGCAGCCCAAGCAACAACACAAACAGCGCAGCCCAAACGGCTCTGTGATGGGGTGGCAAGCTCCTGCTTGTTGCAAATGCGGCTACAAGTTGCACCTACCTTTGGGGTGGCAAGCTCTGGTTGCCACAGCGAGCAGAGCTCGCTTCTGAAGGCAGCTTCGCTGCCTCTGCCAAGCAGGAGCTTGGCAGCCCAAGCAGCACAAACAGCGCAGCCCAAACGGCTCTGTGATGGGGAGGCAAACTCCTGCTTGTTGCAAATGCGGCTACAAGTTGCACCTACCTTTGGGCTGGCAAGCTCTGGTTGCCACAGCGAGCGCAGCTCGCTTCTGAAGGCAGCTCCGCTGCCTCCTTGGCAGCCCATTTCCGGCTCGCACCTACTCGAACCAAAAGAGAGCCATACTTTCTACCAAACATTGGTATTGCAGTAAAACCAAGAGACCGGCTTTTTAAACCGGTCTCTTTCTATTTATGATATTTGGGAATCTATTGGAGTTCGTTCCATACCTTTATCAACAGATTTTTGCTATCTTCCAGTTCCATGTAAGAAAGGGGAAAGGTAAAAAGGTAGGAGCGGGAATTCAAGAAATTATTGTCATTTACTTTGCGCATCCCAATAGTCCTGCCGGAATACTGATCATACTGTTCTTGATCGGGAGGAAAAACCGGATAATCTACAGGTTTACACCCAAGTGTATAGATGCTTTCACCGTAATGTTGCGGAATGCCATCTTCTTCATTGAAATAGGCAACTGCTGATAGACCTTCACGCATTTCAATTATGCTATTAATCCAAACCCCCGTTGAGCCTTCATCGGTGTACCTAAGATTAATATCAGGAAAGTCTTGTTGTCCATTTGCCTTAATCATAAAAGGGTTAGCAGCTATGCTGGCTCCAACCTCCGAAAATTGGGGCTCTCTAGGTATGCCCATCGCGTCAAGAAGAATGGTTGGAGGCAAATAACCATCAGATGCTGAAACTAGTAGCTTCTTTGAAATACCTTCGATGTCTTCCCTAAATCTGTTACTATGCGATATCATCAAGTTCCCACCATTTCGCAGATAAAGAGTTAAGGCATCAATATCGTATTTTAAGTTGCCTACACCATTAGGGTTATCACTATGATATAATACAAGTTTATAATTCTGGAGCAAACCAAACGAGAGTCTTCTCAAGCGAAAATCCTCAGGTAGAGGAGTACTATCATTTCCGTTGTAATCTACATATTGAACTTGATCTGCGCTAAGCCCCAGTCCGCTAACCATATTCGCATAAATCTCGTCAACAATGTCTTCGGGCGAAGTATTGTTGTCATTTACATCATCATCAACTACAAGTATCCCCTGCCTTTGTGATGGCGGAGTGAAGGGGTGTACATAAAGATCCAAAACAGCCGGCTCATCAGAATACTCTTCCTGAGTGTCCTCACAACGAACTTCAAAACGATGTAGTCCCGGACTTAAATTATCGGAAGTGAGCACAATAGATTGGCGCAGAGGCGATGATACCGGTACTCGTAACCAAGTGGTACCATCATCGTCAGTAACAAAATACTCAGGATCCGAAAAAGCGGGGAAGTAAAAAGGTTCATTATCATATCGAAGATGAAAGTGAGTTATCTCACTATAGTAGTTTACTGGAGAGCCTGATGAATTATCGCTTAGGACAACGTCCGCTTTTTTATCAAAATATGAATTATCGGCATCAACATGGGTAAAATATTCGCCGTTATCTTTCACGTATTCGCCCCACCATCCCCAGCGTAAATAAACCTTTAGATTACTGCTATACACCACTGAATAAACCGTTTGTAATCCATCGTCAGTTTCCAGATTTTCCCTGAATAGTCCGGTTCCATATTTTATGCCTCCTCCAGAAAGGAAACTAGGGGCTGGATCTACATTGTTATTGATATCGTTATAATCTTCAAAGTGATAATCACCCAACCCATAAATCTTTTTGTGATATAGCAAGGTGCGAGGTTTAAAGCCCGGTTTAACTTTAAACTCGACAGTAGAAACACGAACTCCACCTTCCGTTTCTTCGTTTTCGTCGGAATATACACCGGCAAGATTCTCTGCTCTGCCCACCACTCTGGTGATAGTACCTAAAAACGTGCCATCCTCAGTATAGTCCGGTTCCAA
>JAJBBD010000146.1 GCA_020532355.1 Candidatus Cloacimonadota bacterium
CCATATTTAGCATATTTTTATACACGAGATCTCGTTTTGGTTGGATTTTTTGATCGTAGCTATACCCTCCCCTTTCTTGTAGAATGAGACTTCGTCCCATGCCCCGATAATTCAACGGTCTATTTTGTGTGTTATGAACCATCAGCTTCAGTTATTCCTCGCCAGAATTTCAACTATCTTCTCTTGATACCATTCCCATTACAATAGCCAATTGTTAAAGATGCTTACTCCCGTGATAATGCTATCAGAAAAGGATGAAGGCAACTTGAATGAACTTTTACTATAGCTTGAAACAATGGCTGTGAAAAGAGAATTGAGATAGTAGTAAGAATCCAAGGAGGTTTTTGTTTTTTCACATATACACGATGAAAGCACACTTCTGCCACAAAAAACAGGCTCCCCAAAGGGAGCCTGCGATTTATGGATAAGCTTAATTGCTTATTTCATCATGATCATTTTCTTGGATGCGCTGTATTTACCGGAGGTCATTTTGTAGAAATATACTCCGGAGCTTACATTGCGGTTATTCATATCGGTTCCGTTCCAAATCACTGTGTGTTCACCAGCGGCTTTTTCGGTATTAACCAGGCGTTTTACAAGCTGACCTTTCAGGTTGTAGATTTCCAAGCTAACAGGACCGTTATCTTTAACGCTATATCTGATGGTTGTTTCCGGGTTGAAGGGATTGGGATAGTTGCCTTTCAGCTCGGTTTTTACTACCGGAGCATTCACGTCGTTGTTATCGGATGAACCGCTATACACGGTGAAGTTATCGACGTAGAATACGAAAGCATCATCAGAAATACACTGAATACCAATATATACACTCTGATCGTCATATTGGGAAAGATCATAGCTATATTCGGTCCAGTCTGCAGGAGCTTCCACATAATCCGGTCCAGTTACAAATTGGAAGAGTTGATGGATGATAGTATCATAAGTTAACACACCAACTCTAAAGCGTTCCATTCCGTATTGAGTAGTGTGACTTCTGGCATAGAATCTAATGCTGCTATTTTCTTCCAAGGCAATCTGAGGAGTAATCAGCCAATCGGTATTGGGAGGAGTGGTAGCTGCAAAGCTGGCAGCCATTTTATCTCCCTCAAACGGAGCAAGAGTAGTTATAGGAGGCACTGTGGCACTAGGGTTGAAGATGATGTATGCCATGGCGCTTTCGCTATTTGGAAATTCTATACCATCAAAACCGTAGGTAGTAGAAGTATCTAGGTCGAGTAGAGTCCAAGGTGCAAACACGGTTGCGAAGTCATCGTATTCTTCAAAACTGTCTTCTAATACGATTGCACCCAATTCCACATTAACTGTTACATCAACGGTTACAGGCATAGATTCTGCTTCTCCATACAATCCGGTAACTCCATACACATAGTCCCCATTAGGAAGAGCAAGATCGGTATAGGTTGTTACCAGAGGATCGCCAATAGTGGCAATAGGGGTACCATCACGATAGACCTTAAAGCCAATTAGGGTAGCGCGTTCGTTATTTTTGGGGCTACTTATGCGATGGCTGGCAAGGTTTCCGGAAGGTGTGGGCAGGGGAGTTTCGGCAATAGTTGGTAGTGGAATTGCCTTAAGAGTCATATTTTGTGCCACAAAGGTCTGGATTAACCAGTTATATCCTAAAGGAGGATCGGTAATCTGGCTGAGGGTTGACCATCCACCCATGTTAATTAGATTTCCCTTGCCTTCAACAGCAGGACCGTCATCACAACCGGCAGGGAAGCCTCCCTGGGTGTTTACATTATAACCGATCCAATACTGTACTCCGGCATCAATTGGGATAGGATTGCTAAGGTAAACTGTAGTCCAATCATCAATGTTAAAGCTTGGAGCTACTTGGGAGTGAACCAGGCTTCCGGGTGTTGTTGCAGTGCCACCAGTCCAGATCTTAATAGTGTAAATTGCATCTAAATACATGGGGGCAAACTTAACCTGAGCAATGGCTCCGCCAACATAATCTGTAAGATCATTTGCTTCATAACGATGAGCTACATCGAAGTTGGCAGGACCATCAAGGCCAATACTGTTGCCCAGCATACTGTTATCACTCCAGGAAATCCATTCACCTTCCATCGGAGTAGCGGGGCTTACCCAGTTGAGCACAACTTCGTTTCTATTAACTGTAGCAGTTAGATCTGTAGGAGCTTCGAGTTCTTCGATCTCTACATCGATAGTGTTTGATGGTTCAGATTCACCACCTGTGTATGTGGCAGTTACGTAGTAAGAATAGCTTCCAGGGCTTGGAACTGAATCAACAAAGCTAAGGGTTTCGGGATTGTTAACAAAGCTTACTAAGGCTCCATCGCGGAATATTCTGTATCCGGTCTGATTGCGGTTAATAATCTGTTGATTGCTATTGGTTGCAGTTTGGGTATCACTAATAACAGAAAGATTACCGGCAGGTCTGCCAAGAGGAGCTTCCACGATGCCGGCAGGCATGTGAGCGAGGGCGCGACCATAATCTACATAACCTTGAATAGACCAGTTGTAAGGCAATGAAGGATCGGTTACCTGTGTTAGGGTTGTCCATCCACCAAAGTTCATTAAGTTGCCTTTGCCTTCGTTAACGGGGCCAGCATCACAACCAGCCGGGTATCCAGATGGAGTGTCGATACCAACGCCAATCCACAGATTTCCAGTGGCAGGGATTGGGATGATTGTGTCTAGTTCAACTTCATTCCAACTATTCGCAACCGGACTGGCTACCAATTGAGAGTGAACCAGAGTAGAAGGCTGGGTAGCCGAAGTCCCAGTCCAGATCTTGATGGTATAGGTAGCTTGAGCTACTTTGGGAACAAACTTCACAGTGGTAAGAGTAGATCCGTGAAGATTTGCCAAGTCGTTTGCATCATAGCGGTGAGCTATATCAAACTGTGCGGCAGCATTTGTGCCAATACCGTTGCTGGTATTAGTAACATCACACCAAGTAATCCATTCTCCGGTAGGAGGAGGAATTGGAGCATCCCATGCTAAATGAACATCCATGCCAACTATACTGGTAGTATGGAGGTTTGAGGGAGCCCAAAGATCATCTCCGCCTGAAGATGTTTCTACCACTGAGCGAATCATGATTTCACCATCGGCATAGGCATTCCAGCCGGAACCGAGATTGGTATAGCTAAAGCCATTGCTGCTGGTATCTACACCAATAGCAGAGTGGTTTGGTGTTTCTAATAAAACCATATAGAACTGTCCGGATTCTACTACTCTATCGCCGGGGATAGGAATATAATTCCATCCGGGGAGAATATTGGCGGCTGGATATTGAACTTGATTGCCAATCATTGTGCCGGGAAGTCCAGTTTCAGGATCGACCTCATGAATACGGAGCACGAGCTGTGCAGTATTTACGGTTTCTACAAAGACCTTTCCATATTTTAGAGTAACGGGCATTCCAGCATATTCGTTGTATAAAACACCCATTTGTCTGGGAGAACCAACATTGAGGCCTAGCTCGGGACTGCCGTCATCGTGAGAAAGTTCAACGAAAGATTCGGGCATCACAAATACTACAGCGGTATTAGTGGCAGGAGATTCATATTCTCCATACATGGCTGTAACATGGTAGTTATGAGTTCCACCGGCTACTTCAGTATCGGTATATTCAGTAATAGTGCCATCCACTTCGGTAACCAGTGTATCGTCTCGATAAATTCTATAGGATGCTACGTCGCGATTGATTCTGCTGTAGTTACGATTAAAATGTTTTTGGAGTGGTGCATTAGCATAAGAAGGAGTTTCAGGAAGTTCTCCCATAACATATTCTCTGCCTTGAGCATCCGCTACATATACCTTAATATTCCAGTTTCCTTCAAGATCGGCAAGAGAAGTAAGAGTAGTCCAGCTTCCCATGTTAATCATGTTCCCATAGCCATTTACCGTGGGACCTTCATCGATACCGGCTGGGTGACCAAGTTCGGCATTGCAACGGTACCCTGCACTTACAACGGTTGCGGCAGGAATAGTATATGGGGTATCTAGAACAATTTCATTCCATTCACCGATAACGGGGTCTGTTACGGCTTGATCGAATACCAGATTAAAGGCATTACTGTTCCAGATGCGAACCGAATATTCACAAGCGGCTTCCATCGGGAAGATAGCAATTTTGGTAATATTCATACCAACGTAGGGTTGAATGCTGTTTTCTATGCCCATGGCATCCCATTTTGCAGCTACGCTGAAATCTGCGGCTTCGTTGGCCCCAATCGAGTTCCCTTCGTTCTCACCACAATAGGTAAGCCAGCCTTCTTCACCGGGTTGAACATTAGTACCCGGAGCGTCCCAATCTAAATAAACAGAATTTCCATCAACCTCCGCTACCAAGTTTTCAGGAGGGGCAATGTAGATATCGTTGTAGATTTTGAAATCATCAATCATCAATCCGGTGCCTTCCGCAGTATCGTTAGATTCGAAATACCAGCGGAATTTTACGGTTTGACCGGCGTAATCTGTAATATAGCCACTAAGGCTATAACTATCTACCATAGACATCCATGTAGTGGGAGCATCGCTATAAACATAATTAACGCCTTCTTCATCGTTATAAGGATTACTCATGGCGTACCAGGAAATACCATCATCAGGAGAAATCTCCCAACCAAAATAATCCACATCTGGGAAAGTGCCATTGTCGATAAATTCGCCCATAAGCATAAAGTCGGCGCGAATTTCCCCTTCGGAGGGAAGAGTAATGGAAGGGCTTACCAAATAGTTTAGCATATATGGATTGTAGGAGCCGGCTTCGTTTTGATTCTTCATCACATGGGTTGGAGAGGGAGCTGTTACATCGGTGGCAATGTGCCAAAGCTGTCCACCGAGTGGTACCAAGCTGCTCCAAGTCATCATATCATCGTCAACACCGTTGTTGGTGTAGCCGCCAAAAGAAATGTCATCTACCATAAAACCGAACATATCGGATTGGTCGGCCGTGCTATAAGCCGGATCTGAGGCAAAAGCAAAACGAATTTTTACGCTTTGTCCAATGTAGGCAGAGAGGTCGAAAGATGCATTTGTCCATCTGTCGACAATTCCGCCCCAACCGGGTACGCCTAATCCTTCACCATGTTCACTGCCGAAGGCATAGGAGTTTTGAAAATGATAAGCAGGGCTTCCGGAAATCACATTCCAGGTGGTGCCGCCATCGGTAGATATGCGAATATTTGCAGAATCCCATCCATCGTAGTCTCCGTTCACGCCTGGGTCTTCTAAGCCGAGTCTCATTTTAAATGATAAAACTGCACCATCAGTAGTGATGGTACGTGCGGGAGTATCGAGCACCAAGTATTGATGGTTGTAGTATCCACCAATATCATCGCCAACGGCAAGCTCTGTATCTCCCATCCACCACACATCGCCTTGAGCATCACCATTATCATAAGGGTGCCAATTGTTGGGGCTCTCAGCGCCGTCATACATAATCCAGCCTTCAGCGCCAGATTCAAAGTCTTCCTGATAAGCGACTACTTCGTAGGCAAAAGCACTACTAAGCAGCATCAGGGCCAATATAATAAGCCAATTCTTTTTCATTGATCCTCCTATAGATCAAGGGATTATTCCATAATCAACAACTAATACACGTTGCAATATTTTGTCAATCTCTTTTTGTTATTACAGCATATGTTGTTCCAAAAACAAATATGTTTCAAATAGTTAGGTGTATTGTAAACGATACAAGTCATAATAAAGACCTTTCTTATCCAATAAGTCGAAGTGAGAGCCCTCCTCCACAATTCTTCCTTTATGCAGCACAATAATGCGATCTGCATGCTGAATGGTAGAAAGACGGTGCGCAATAATGATGGAGGTGCGATTCTTAATGATTTTTTCCAAAGCGTCCTGAATGAGTATTTCGGTTTCGGTATCGATATTGCTGGTAGCTTCATCAAGAATGAAAATGGAGGGGTTATATGCCAATACCCGGGCAAAGGCGATTAGCTGACGCTGTCCGGTAGAAAGTGTTGCTCCTCTTTCCATTACAGGTTCGTCATATTTATGAGGGAGTTGTTGGATAAATTTATCGGCATTAACGTATTGAGCCACTTGGCGAATCTCTTCGGCAGTCATCTTACTGTTGTTTAGGGCGATGTTTTCACTAATATTGCCGCTAAAGATAAACACATCCTGCTGTACTATACCCACATTTGTGCGCAAATCTCTAAGAGCATAACTACTCAGATTCTTCCCGTCGATTAAGATGCGGCCTTTCTGATATGGGTACATGCCCAAAATGAGGTTTACAATAGAGGTTTTTCCGCTGCCTGTATGACCTACTAGGGCGATTTTTTCACCAGGTTTTATTTTGAAGCTAATATCTTTTAACACCCATTCATCGTGATTATAAGCAAGCCATACGTTTTCAAACTCGATCTCTCCCTCAAATTTAACATTGTTAATAAGCTCGGCACGGTAGTCTTCCGGTTCTAGCGCCATGAGGTCGAAGATGCGTTCTGCACCAGCTAGAGCGCCTTGCAGCACATTAAACTTTTCGCTAAAATCGTTGATGGGTTCAAACAGTTTGCGGATGTATTGAGTAAAAGCCATCAAGAGGCCTATAGTAATGGCACTGCGCAATATCTGACCACCCCCATACCAGATAATGATTGCCACGGCGATCTGCGAAGAGACATGAATTATGGGTCGGAAGAAGGCAAACAACTTAAGCTGTTTCATGGATGTAAGGAAATACATCTGATTGATGGCGGCAAATTCATCCCGTTTGTGGCTGTATTGGTTGAATAGTTGGATAATCTTCTGTCCGGCTATGTGTTCGGCAAGAGTGGCATTCAATTGTGCCAGATATTTGCGAACTTCACGATAGATAACTCTTGTTTTGCGTCGGAATATCGCTATTACCCAGATTACTAGCGGTAAGATAGCCATGCTTACCAGAGCTAGTTGCCAATCCAGAATCAACATCAAAGCAACGATGGCGATAATTAGAATTACATCTTGAACGATGGTTATTACGCCTGAGGCAAGCATTTCATCGATGGCGCGAATGTCGTTTGTAACGCGGGTTACCAAGCGCCCAACCGGATTTTTATCAAAATATTGCGTTGGCATTTTCTGTAAATGGGCAAATACATCGTGTCTCAGATCGTTCATGGCTTTCTGGGAAAAGGTGGTAGTCATAACCGCCTGAGAGTATCCACTAACAAATCTGATAATGATGATGCCCAGGTATAATAGAGAAAGCCACAAAAGCGCTACAGATGAATCCTGCCGCACTTTCAATCGGTCATTACGGGGAAGTTCTTGCATCTTAGATCTGGAAACTGCAATTTTTCCGCTTCCAATCATGAAGTAGCCGGCTAATTCTTCAATGCCATCTTCAGGATTAGCGTCAAATTCCAGATGTTGTTGCAATATAGCCCGATTTGTGGCGTTATCATCCACCAAGAACACAGTTTGGGGGCTAACGATGCCAAGGTTTTCCAATTCTTCCAAATGAGGTTTATCCATTTTGTTGCGATCGGAAGCGGAGATTACCACAAAATGAATCTTATCTTGAGAGTACTCTTTTAGTTTAAGCACTTCATAATGTTGCATAAACTCTTGGTACATATTCTCATCGGTAAAGATGGCGATAGATTTATCCGAAACAATGTAGTTGTCGATAGCTGTGCTTTGAATAAGCGGCAAGATCAGCTCTGCACCGGTTACCAGCATCAATACCAAGAAAGAAATTATCACCCATTTCATATAAGGTTTTAGGTAATGTGCCATTTTGCCATAAAGTCGGCGATCGTAGAATTTTCCCTTTATTTCATCGGCAGAGAAGGCTCCCTGTTGTCCGTGCATCATTATTATGCCTCCTCTTCTTCCAGTCTTGCCCGAATGCGTTGTTTCTCGAAGAGATCGCGGTAAATTCCTCCTGCCCGCAATAATGAATTGTGATTGCCACGTTCTTTAATAACCTTGTTTTCGAGTACAATAATTCTATCTGCATGTTGAATGGAGGAAATGCGGTGAGCAATAATGATTGTGGTTTTTCCAGCTCTGGCTTGAATTAGACGCTCCAAGATTTGTCGTTCAGTTTTTGTATCCACTGCCGATAGAGCATCATCCAAGATAAGTACTTGAGGATTTGTAAGTAGAGCTCGCGAAATTGCCACTCGTTGCTTTTGTCCGCCCGAGAGAGTAATGCCACGCTCACCTACCATAGTTTCAAATTGATGGTCAAAATCCATGATTTCATCATGCACACTGGCGATTCTTGCGGCTTCGTATACGGAATCTATGGGTTGATCAGGATTGCCCAGGCGAATGTTATTGGCAATAGTATCACTAAAGAGGAAGATATCCTGCGGAACCAACACCAGATCTCTGCGTAACACTTCAAGTGGTATGCGGTAGAGTTCATTATCGTCTATAAAGATCGAGTTTTTGGGTGGATTGTAGATGCGAACCAGAAGCTCAATAAGGCTTGTTTTGCCACAACCAGTAGCCCCAACAATGGCCAAGGTTTTGCCTGCTTCTATGCAAAATGAGACATCCTTGAAAATGAGGGGAAGATCTTTATCGTAGCTGAAATTAAGATTCTTAACCTCTATTCTGCCCTCCAGCTTTGTGATGTTGGGGTTCGCCTGTTGATCGTCAATTTCCGGTTGTACACCAAAGATATTGTTTAAGCGTTTTAAGGAAGCTGTTCCTCGCTGATACATGTCAACTATCCAGCCAATCGCGATCATCGGCCAAACCAGCATGCCCAGGTATTGGAAGAACGCTATAAATCCGCCAATGGTTATATCGCCACGGATGGCGGCGCGCCCACCAAAGAATAGGGTGATTATCATCGAACAAGCAATAATAAAGCCTTGAAAGGGATGGAAGAATCCGGCGATTTTAGCCATAGAGATATTCTGTTTCACATATTCAAGTCCCACTTCGTCAATCTTTCCCAGTTCGCTTTGCTCTTGTCCAAAGGCTTTTACGATCCGGATTCCGGAAACACTTTCTTGTATCTTGCCGCTCATGGCCGCAAAGCTTGCCTGCACCAAAGCAAAGCGTTTGTGCATCTTTTTACCAAAATACCCTATAGTTATGGAAAGGATGGGCAAGGGTATGATCGCCAGCAAAGTAAGCCGGAGATCTATAGAAACCATAAAAGAAAAACTCGCTATGGTCATCAAGATAATATCCATCGCCGCAATCAGGCCCATTCCAAAGAGCATTCGTACC
>JAJBBD010000147.1 GCA_020532355.1 Candidatus Cloacimonadota bacterium
AATACGATCCAAACTCAATTGTGCCTTCATGGTGTAGGGCGATAGAAGCGGAGCTTTTTTGCTTTACAGAAGAGCCAAAATTCTACAAACAACATTCCGATTCTCAATATCAAGTGGTAAACTACCAAATTCCCCGAAGCTCTGATGAGCTGTTACAAATGCTGAACGATAACCCAAATGCAGTAATAATTGCCGGAGGAACCGACATAATGGTGCAAGCCAACATCTCTGGCAGGCATTTTGAAACTCTAATTGATATTACTGCAATTAAAGAATTGAAAAACATCAATCTTAAAGCTGATGGCCTGCATTTTGGCGCATGCGTAACCTATAGTAATGTAATGGATTCCGGCATCGTGAAGAGTGATCTTCCGGAATTGGTGAATTTGTGCAGATTAATTGCATCCAAGCAGATTCGTAATTTTGGCACGATTGTAGGTAATATCGCCAATGCTTCTCCAATTGGGGATAGCCTACCATTGCTTTTGGTTTACCAGGCTCGTCTCAAGCTTTGCTCATTGAATTCCGAACGAGAAATAGCACTTAAAAACTTTTTTATCAGTTACCGCAAAACCGCCTTGCAACCGGGTGAATATATTAAAGAACTGATAATACCTATACCACCAAGAGATTCTTTTATCCGTGCCATTAAAACCGCTAAACGCAAATCAGTGGATATTTCTTCAGTTGCTTCTGCCATCCGAATTGATACTCAGGCACAATCTCCCAAGCTTATGGCCTGGGGTGGTGTGGCAGCAACCCCAATTATTAGCAAGGAATTTAATCGCCTGTGCACAAATCCAGATAGGATCGATTGGCAGGCGCTGGCAAATGCCATTGCCGCAGAGTTTGAACCACTAAGCGATGTGCGTGGAAGTGCAAAATATCGTAAACAAATGATTATCAACCACGTTCTTCAATATCGGGAGGCGTATCATGGCTAAACTACCCTGGCATATAAGCGGAAAGTTGCATGTAAGCGGTCGCTCTCGTTTTATTGGTGATGAAGCTCCTCTTCAGGGCATGTTGTATGCAAAATTCCTATTCTCACCTATAGCTCATGCACGCATCAAGATGCTGGATTTTTCGGTCGCAAAAGCGGTGCCCGGAGTTCATGCCGTTATTGGAGCTCAGAACATCCCTGGCGAAAACATGATCGGGCATGTAATCAAAGATGAGCCTCTTTTCCCCGAAACCGAAATTATGTATTACTTTCAGCCTTTGGCTATGGTTTTGGCAGAAGATGAAAGCATCGCCGAAGCTGCGGTAAGCAAAATCAAGCTTGAATATGAGAAACTAAAACCAGTTTTAGAAATTGAAGAAGCAGATAAGCAAAAAGCTTGGTACATTCCCGAACGGAAAATTGAATGCGGAGATGTACATAAGGCATTGCAACACAGTGAGCATGTTCTCACGGGTAGTAGCTTTAGCGGAGGCCAAGAACACTTCTATATGGAGAGTCAGCGTGTACGCGCCATCCCCGAAGACCACGATCTTATCCATTTACTTTGTGCAACTCAAAGCACTATGGAGGTGCAGGAGGTTACAGCACATGTTTTAGGTATTCCCGCACATCGCATAGCCGTAGAAGTGCCGCGCTTGGGCGGAGCCTTCGGTGGCAAAGAACGTTCCGCAACAATTTGGGGAGCAATGGCTGCCTTGGGTGCATATCTTACCCAAAGACCGGTACAAGTGCTTCTGAGTAGGCACGAAGACATGCGCGCCACAGGTAAACGACACCCCTTCCTAAGCAATTGGAAAGTTGGCTTCGATAAGAATGGCAGAATTAATGCCTGGGATGTTGAGCTGTTGTGCAATGGCGGAGCATATGCAGACCTTTCGGTGGCGATTTTGGAACGAGCTATGTTCCATGCCGATAATATCTACTATATACCTGATGTTCGCATCAGGGGACGTGCCTGCATCACAAATCTACCGCCTAATACGGCCTTTAGAGGCTTTGGCGGTCCGCAAGGAATCTATGTAATAGAATCTGTAATCGAAAAAATAGCTGCCTTCCTCAAGAAGGACCCATTAGAAATACGCATGTTGAATGCCTATAAAAATGGGGATCTCGCACCTTATGGCCAAAAAATACAAGAAGCTACAGCCAACAAGATGCTTAGCTTGGTCGCAAACAATGCCAATTATACAAAAATGCGGGCAGAAATAGATTCTTTCAATGCCAAAAACCAAACGCACAAACAAGGTATAGGAATAATGCCGGTTAAATTTGGTATTTCGTTTACCACTGCGTTTCTTAACCAAGGCTCTGCCTTGATCTGGATATATATAGATGGTAGTGTGTCTGTCTCTACGGGAGGCGTAGAAATGGGTCAGGAGCTAAATTCAAAAATAGCTGCAGTGGTTGCTAAAGTGCTAGGCTTACCATTCCATCGCATCCGTGTAGAATCCTCTCATACTCAGCGAACCGGAAATGCTTCACCTACTGCCGCCTCAACCGGTAGTGACATCAACGGCAACGCTGCTCGAATAGCGGCAGAAAAACTTCGGCATAACCTCGAAACAGTGGCAAAATTGATGATTAAAGAACAAAAAGGATATGAGCCTTCGCAGATTACATTTGCCGATGGATACGTATTTAGTGAAGATATGCAAGAATGTAAGATCGTTTTCTCCGATCTTATTGTGCGCGCTTATCAGGAAAGAGTTGCCCTAGGAGCTTATGGTTATTATGCAACTCCCGATTTGTATTTTGATCGCGAAATAGGGCAGGGTCACCCCTTCCACTACTATGTATATGGTGCCACAATTGCCAGAGTTATGGTAAATACGCTTTCTGGAGAACATAGGCTATTAAGCACACATATTGTCCATGAAAATGGTAATAGTCTTCATCTAGAGATAGATAAGGGACAGGTAATGGGTGCTTTTATTCAGGGGATGGGATGGTGTACAATGGAAGAGTTGGTAATAGATTCTCAAGGTAGGTATCTAAGCGCAAATCCCAGTACATACAAGATTCCCGGTATCCGCGATTTACCGGAAATGCTGGATTTGAGATTGATCGCCAGCGAATCTAAGGAAGCCAGTGTATTTGGCTCTAAAGCAGTGGGAGAGCCTCCATTCATCTATGGAATGGCAGTCTACTTTGCCTTACAAGATGCTATACGAAGCGTTAAAACTAAAGTTGAATTACGCTTTCCCGCCACTCCCGAAGCCATAACTGAAGCCCTCTGTTAGAGTTTTCCAATTCATATTAAAGACCTCAGGCAATTTAGTATTTGTTCTTTGCTAACCGGTTTGGGTAATACTGCATCAAAACCACTGCGCAAGATAGAAGGATCATCGGCATCTTGGATAACCCCCGAAAGTGCGACAATTTTAATATCGGGACGTTGCTTTTTTATCTGAGTGGTTGCCGCAAAACCATCTAAAACAGGCATACTCAGATCCATCAGTATGATGCTGCCAGCGGGCAGTGAGTTTAAGCTATCCACGGCTTCTTCTCCATCATGCGCACTGTGGAGTACTGCCCCACTTTGTTCAAGATAATGGCGGAACAACATTACAATACTTACATCGTCATCTACAATCATTATTTGTTTGTGGTTAAACTCTCCACTAAGTTTACTGTTTCTGCCCTCAAGCGGCTGGTTTTGAGCAAACACGGGCACTTCGAAAAAGAAGTCACTTCCAAAGCCTTTAGTAGATTCCCAATATATTCTACCCCCCAAAACATCGGCAAGTTTGTTGCTGATGGCAAGTCCAATTCCCATACCGTCATACTTGCGTGTATTCGCATCTTCGCCTTGAGTAAACAGACCAAATACACCTTTTTCTGATTCCTTGCTTATGCCAATACCTGTATCCTTTATCCAGTATCGTAACATCTGAGTGGAAATCGCTTCACAGCCGAATGTTATGGACCCGGATTCAGTAAATTTTACGGCATTTTTGAATAAATTGTGCAAGATGATGTTGATCTTGCTCTCGTCGGCAAAAATATGTAAATGAGTTAAGTTTGGCTCTATATCAAAAATAAGGTTGATGTTATGCTGCTTTCCAGAGTCGCGTAACAATCTACGCAATTGCTGTTGATTTGATTCTAGGTGGTCTTTTAACGTAAACAATTTGGCCTGCGCATTTATCTCATTCTCTTCACCCAAGGCTAATTCAAAAATACTCTTTATTATACCCAGAAGTTTGTGCCCGCTTTCTTGAATTTTAGCAACATACTCATCTCTTTCTTCTTCGTCAGCATTGCCTTGTATAAGTTGCGCAAAACCCATTATATGGTTCAGCGGAGTTCGTAATTCGTGATTTACTATTGCCAAAAAGGTCGATTTTAGTCGGTCACTTTCTTCTGCTTTAGATTTTGCATATACCAATTCAGTTTCAAAAGCCGATCGTTCAGATATATTAGATACCAAGTTTGCAGCCATCATTATAATCTTACGTTCACGCTCAGTCCACGAACGTTTGGATTTCTCAACCATGAACCCTAAAAAACCGTTAAACTTGTTTTGCACAAATACTGGGAACGCCAAAACAGACTGTACATTATTCCACTTAAACAAATCTATCTCTGGCTTAAACTCATCTGGCAATGCCTCAAGATCGTTGAAACACATCATCACTTGTGTGTTGAAATGTTCTAATATCTTCACGGTCAGCGAGCAAGGTATGCCCTGTAGATTCTCCTTTTCGGGAATAATTCCTTCCTTACACCATTCATGAGTATTATTTATCATCATGCCGTTATCACTAAGCTTAAAAATTGAGCATCTATCCAGATTTAACAATTCGCCAAACTCACTTAATGCAAGCTGCAAGATCTCATCGTAGCCTTTGCCCATTGCTTTTAGAACACGTTTGCTGATGGTTTGCATAATGGTATCTATCTTGCCTTGAAACTCCATTTGCCTAAGCCTGTTGATGCGATCGGATATATCGCTTGATGTGGCACATAGTGCTATGGGATTCCCGAAAGCATCATTGACCTTATTGGTTCTAACAAATGTGCTAATCTTCTCTCCCTGTTTGCTTCGATTTATAATAACACCTTCATAAGATCCTTTGTTAAGAGTTTGCGCCAATATCTCTTCTTGACTGGCTTCCGATTCTGGCTCAGAGCCAAATATACTTATGTGTTTCCCAACCAGTTCTTCTTTTTGAAAGCCGCTTGTTGTACATTGTGCTAAATTCACATAAGTTATAATCCCCTGCATATCTGTAATGGATACTCCATCACTTATCTGGTCTAGTGCCGTACTGTGCAAAGTTAGCATTTCAAGATACTTTTGCTTTTCGGTATAATGCTTTTCCATCATTATGCGATTATGGTTCATCGATGATATCATGTTTGCCATTTTGGTTAAGAAATTCATGATTTGTGCAACTTGCTCATGAGAATAGAATGGAACTTTTGCTAGTGCTTTCAGGTATTCTGTTACATCAAAGCCATATTTCTGGGCTTGTTTTTTAAATTGCTCTTCAGCAATCTCTTCACCTTCAAAGAAGAATTGCCCAAAAAATAGGGTCGCTCGATGTTGCCCGCCCACCCAAAGAGGAGTTGCTATAATCCAAAGATTATTTTTGCAGCGAACTAGTTTAAACTCTCCGGGCTTTGTATCTTGAACTAAGCTATTCTTTTTAAGTAAGCAGTTTTCTTTGCATGTTTGGTTCTTAAGATGAAAAACCTCACAAATGTCCTGCCATCCTGTTTTAAGTAGAATGTCGCCATGGGTATCGACAATAGCCAAAGAAAAGCCTGTTAGCTCGTAAAGATCATTCAACAAGCCCTGCAAAGCAACGCTATCGAGAAGTTCACGAACGTCGTTCTTTCCCTCCGTATTTCTCATAGAGAAATCCGTAGATTGCGCGGTAGACATAGTTTTTTCGGGTTTCTCCTTCCATGATACCTATTACAAGCTCAACCTCAGTATCACGTATTCTATAATATACTTTAACCAAATTAATAAACTAGTCAAGTAAAATCTTCTTTCCTGCCAGAGCATTAGCCCAATTGATACTGCCAAGGCGATGCACATTTAGCTTGACACAAAACATATTTAAGGCTTTATGGCAAGAATTGGTGATATATATGACTACTTGCATAATTTCAAACTCACATCCCACGAACGATGTTCGGCTTTTTTACAAGCTGGGGCAAAGCCTTAGCAAGCTTGGAGATGCGTATGTAATCTCCACAAACGGGATGGTAAAAAGCAGCAGTAGTCCCTATCAGGTAGTTGTAGATGCCCCTTCTCCGCTTAAAGCCTTGCCTTTGCTATATAAAGAAGCAATTAAATATCAGCCGGATTTGCTTATATGTGTAGAACCTCTTACCATAATTGTGGGTATATTCTTAAAGCGTAAGCTTGGTTGTCGAGTTGTATTTGATGCTCATGAGTTTTTTGCAGATGCTCATGCCGAGCGCTTCAAATTTCCCTTGCGCCCTTTAGTTAAAATGCTTTATTTAAGTATTCTTCGCTTCTTAGCCGCAAAAACAGATTCGGTTTGGGCAGTAAATCGTGAGATTCTCAACCAACTATTTCCCAGAAATGCGAATGCCGCAAATCTTTTAGTGCTACCCAATTACCCCATGGCAAATGTGTGGGATTATCAATGCGACGTTCCCGGCTCACTTAGTCAACTTTGCGAAATGCGGTTCGATCTCATCTATATCGGTGGCCTAACAAGAGATAGAGGCATCTTTAAGATACTTAAATGCGCAAGCTTGCTAAAGGCAGAATTTCCTCGTATTAAGATACTTATAATGGGAAAATTTCACGATCCCGGAATAGAAAGTCTTTTTAACGATAGTGTTAATACATACAATCTGAATGCCATAATTTACTATCAAGAATGGATTCCTGCCGAAAAGATTGGATTGTTGTTGAAACGATCCCGATTTGGGCTCTGGCTATTTAATCCTAAAGTTAAAAGAATGAGTTTGGCTACTCCTCTAAAAGTACTGGAGTACTTAGCTGCCGGCCTACCGGTAATAAGCATTAAAACGCCATTGATGAAGAGCCTGATAGAGCATAATAAACTTGGCGTTCTTTGCAGTTATCGTTCCCGTGATATAGCTGCATCAATTGCTCAAATGCTTAGAACCCCGTCGGAAGAGTATAAGGCTATGAGCAAACGTTGTATTGATATTTCGGAATCACGTTTTAACTGGGAATCTTTGGAGCCTGCCTTATTTGATTTACTCAGCAGAATAGAATGAATATTCTATATATAAGCTATTTCTTCCCACCCTTGGGAGGTCCCGCAGCCATACGCAATACCAAGACAGTTAAATACCTTAGCAAAGCGGGCGCCAAAGTCCACGTTATTACAGTAGAAGATATAGAGTATGCCTATCGAGATCCTAAGCTCGGTGAAGAAGTTCAAGCTTACGCTCTGCAGCGAGTGCCATCACTGGATCCAATGGCACTCTTAAGAAAGATTTTTGGCAACAAGCACTCAAAATCTCAATTTGTGTACAAACGCAGTCCCGAACGGCTTAAACTACTTATCCGCAGACTATATCCAATCGATGAAAAGATCGGTTGGTTGCCTGGATTACTCAAAGCCGGCAGGAACCTATTGGCAAATCAAACATTTGATTTTATTTTTGTTTCTTGCGGACCCTTTTCGTCTGCCGTGGCAGCATACAAACTAGCTGAGGAATTCAAGATCAAGCTGGTGGTGGACTACCGGGATTACTGGACACTGCTCTCAGATTATGACCTAATGGGCAATGCTTTAAAACGGTGGCATTCGCACCGCTGGGAAAGGCGCATCATAAAGCGGGCTGACTTACTGGTCTGCGCCACTAAAGGCATCCGTGACTCTTTGGCAGAATCCTTTGATCCCACAATCCTTAACCGCAGCTTAATCCTTTATAACGGACACGATGAAGAAGATTTTAAGAATATTACCCATAAACGTCCCTCCGGAGAATTCTTCAGCCTTGCCTATTTTGGAAACATCTATGCCCGCCGCAGCTTGAAATATTTGTATGCTGCCATCTTAGAACTGGAGCGGGAGCACCTAATCCCTCAAAAATTGCGAGTACTTCTCTATGGCAATTTCAACCGGGAAGTACATGATGAGGTTGCTCACAGCGGCATTGAAGAACGCATTATTATAATGCCTCAACTTACTCACCGCAAAGCCCTTAGCGCAATGCAAGAAGCAGATGCACTGGTTCTGGCGATAAATGGCAGTAGCCCCAAAGGTACATTAACCTCAAAGATTTTTGAGTATCTCAGATTGGGAAAATCTATTTTAGCTTTGGTTCCCCCCTCAGGAGAAGCTGCCGAATTGCTGAAAGAGTGCGGCATTTCTTCTGTATGCGCTATGGAATCTATCTCTCAGATAAAGAACTGCTTAAGCTGCTTATTTGACAATTTTGGTACAGAACCCGGAGTCTCACCTGCGCTTTACAAATACGAACGAAGCTCTCAAGTTTTGGCTTTATACCAAAAACTGACTCTTCTTGTAGAGAACAACTCTAACACAAAAGAATAGATAGGCCACAACTAAGTCCCTCCCCCTTGCTTTAGGCATGATTCAAGCATAGTTTAAGGAAAGATGATCCTATACCAATAAGATAATGTTAGCCTAAAAATTCTCTAATAACAGCTTGATGCAGTGGGAGAAGATCTTGTTACAACATGGATTATTTATACAACAAGAGAAAGTTGCAAATCCATATAGACCCCATCACAGATTCGTTTGTGCTGCACTGTCTGGGCTGCCAAGCTCCATTTCGCAGAGGCAGCGGAGCTTCCAGAGAGAAAAGACCTTCGG
>JAJBBD010000148.1 GCA_020532355.1 Candidatus Cloacimonadota bacterium
AACGAAATCCGTGGGTCTGTATCTCTCTGAAAAGATTGTCAATAAAGAGTTTAACCAGACCGCCCCAGCTTGCACTGTCATTTGACCCTATTTCATCAGAAGCATTCTCCTACTTTGGCTTCCATTGGGAATGCCCAAGCGGTATAAATATACTCCGCTGGCTACATTTCGATTGTTCATATCCCTGCCGTTCCACGCTATCTGGTGAAGCCCCGCTTCCTGTCCGGTATTGATCAGGGTTTTCACCAATTGACCCCTTATGTTGTATATATCTATTCGAACCTTTGCAGCTTCCGGGAGATAATAAGAAATCGTAGTAGTGGGGTTAAAGGGATTGGGATAGTTTTGAAATAGCGTAAGCTGCTTTAGTCCAGGCGCCACCGGATCGTCATTGCTCACCCAGGGTCTGGAGCCAAACTCAAAACAGCCCATGTCTATGCGATCGTTCCAGATGCGATAGTTACCAGCCAGATCATAAGGAGGCAGGTTCAATCCTGTGATATCGCGAGTTCCCGCATCGATGCAGGGGGAACCCTCCGAGAGGCTGTAATAAAGCGGATCATGCATATCAAAGCCTCCGGCAAAGAGGGGGTCGCCGCTGATATTGGTATCGTGGTAGTGAATTGTGCTCCCGGGGCCTTGCCAGATGTCGCTATAACCATTTCTGATCAGGTTGTTGTTGAGAGTTAACGTAGTAGGGATACCTGTCCCATCCATGGGATTGATAGCTATTTCCACCGATCGATTATTGTAGAATATGCTGTTTGAGATTGTTACGTTACCATTAACCATCAATGCCTCACCGTTGCCAGTATGTCCGGCAAACGTGCAGTTGGTGATGTTCATCAAAGGAAAATCTTCACCATGAAATATAACTCCGCGCTCATTGCAGTAAATATTTGCAAATAAGCTATTCTGAATAGTGTATTGAGGTTGGGTAGGTGGGTTGTACATTCCGCTAAACTGAACAGCGTGAGTATCATCGTCTGTCATAGTAATATTAGTAATAGTGGAGTTTATAAGGGCAAAGCTCCCCCCCAAATTTATCCATATAAGCGGGCTTGCCCATACCTCATTACTTGTAAATGTTGAGGTGGCATTTCTAAAAATTGAATTTCGGATTACCCCTGAAATGTAACCATCGCTATACAGGAAGCCCATGCTGTCGGTAGTGAAGTCCTCAATTATTATCCCGTCCCAAAGACAGTTTGTGGCATAAGTAATGTTAATGATAGCAAACAAATCCGGATTCAGTTCATGCATCCTCAGGTTCTTCAGATGCAGTGATTCCTCCTTAAAACCCCAAATTGCACAACTGTTGTTTGATCCTGCAGTTGTGATGGACATGTCCTCCAGACAGACGTGACTCTGATAAAAGCTGGTAAAGACTTTTAAAGCATTGTATGGCACGTTGGCATAAGCGGGGTCCATCTCTCCCACTATCTGAGTCTCTTCAATCCCCGCTCCTTGAACCTTAATCCAACTTTTTAAAGGAATTGGAAATACCTGCTGATTGGCAGTTCTGGAATATATACCGGGGAGTATGTGAACAGTTTTCTGGTTCAGGCTGTCGGAGGCAACTCTATAAACCGCTGTTCTGATCGTCTTAAGAGCTGTCGCAGGGCTGAGGCCATCATTGGTGTCGTCTCCGTTAGAAGACACATAGAGATCGCTATTTATTTCCTGATGATGAGCAGTCTCTACGTCTATCAATAGTTGAAACTCATTCCCGTAAGCCCTGAAAGGCGCGACATAGTAGTTGGTTGGATTGGACACAGTAAACATCTCCAAGGGGATACTCAAATCATCATTGATGGAGTGAGCGACAATATCCTGTCCTGCTCCGGCTGTATTGTTGTATATGGAGCAGCGGTTAACGGGATCAAAAGCAACATTTACATATCCCATGTAACCATTTATGTATATGCCGCCTGCCATTATGTATGCATAATTGTCAAATATCCGAACTCCACTCAAGACTGTAGTACTCTTAAACAGGTTTATGCCTCCCCCGTATGAAGAAGCATTTCCAAAGAGTGAACAATTCGTTAACATAGATAGGCTATTTTGTCCTAATGATATTCCTATCCTACTATTAGTTATTGAAAAGCCACGGATAGTGACGTTCTGTACATTTTGGTTGATTCTTATACCTGGTGCAATCAGGCTACCGTCAATTATGGTTGATTCAATGTATGAGGGGTCATTTGAGGCATATTCCAAACTTACGACGGCGATATTGCTTACAGATATGTTAACATTCTCCCAATACCTACCGGGATAGACAAGAACAGTGTCTCCTTGTGATGATTCCGAAACTGCAGTTTGTATGCTGGTATATTGTCCCGCTCCGGTGATATCGACAGTTCGAGTAACCGCATTTATTCCTATACCTATCATACATAAAAGCCATGCAATAATCCATCTATGTCTTTTCATAAATACTCCTATAAGTGGGGAGGGCATATGCCCTCCCCGATTCATTGCCATTACTTTAGCATTAGCATTTTTCGAACCAGACTTGTCTTGGGGGTTTTTAACCTATAGAAGTATACTCCTGAAGAACAGGCATTACCAGAATTGTCCAAGCCATTCCAGATGGCTGTATGGCTGCCAATTTCTGCATTTCCATGATACAGAGTCTTGACCAACTGCCCCTTTATATTGTAGATATCCAAAGATACCGGTCCGGTCTCCTCA
>JAJBBD010000149.1 GCA_020532355.1 Candidatus Cloacimonadota bacterium
GATGGCTGTATGGCTGCCAATTTCTGCATTTCCATGATACAGAGTCTTGACCAACTGCCCCTTTATATTGTAGATATCCAAAGATACCGGTCCGGTCTCCTCAATTGAATACCTAATTGATGTCGTTGGATTGAAGGGATTGGGATAGTTTTGAAATAGCGCAAGCTGCTTTAGTTCAGGCGCCACCGGATCATCATTGCTTACCCAAGGCTCAGAGCCATATTCGTAGCAGCCCATGTCTATGCGATCATTCCAGATGCGACAATTAACGGCCAGATCATAGGGAGGCAGGTTCAACCCTGTGGTATCACGAGTTCCTGAATCGATGCAGGGGGATAATGCCGAAAGGCTGTAGTAGAAAGGATTGTGGATATCATTGCCTCCAGCAAAGAGGGGGTCGCCGCTAATGCTGGTAGGCAAGAAGTTGATGGTATTGCCCGGCACCGGGAAGGGCAGAATGCCCGCTACACCGTCTTTGACCAGGGAATGGTCGATGCTTATATTGGTGTGCTCGGAGGGGTTACCATCCATGGGATTTACCTTGATCTGATATGGTGTATCGTTATCAAAGATGCAATTGACGATATTTACCTCTCCATTCACCATTAGCGTGTAAGCATCACCCTGATTATCTGCAAAAGTGCAATTAGTGAAGTCCAGCCTGGGATTGTTTGAGGAGACAACAAGGATCATATTATCATGAGAAGAGATCTTGTTGAAGAGGCAATTATTAAAGCTAAAATGATTCTGTTGTTGAGGGAATTGAATACCACCGATCTGGATCACGTTTGCATCCTCATCCTCTACGGACAGATTCTCAAAAACACAATTCTCGAACTCAAGTCTTTTATCTCCGGTAATAGATATGAGGGGCATTCCCATTACTGATGTTGATGTGTAAGTAGAGCTCGCATTGCGGAAAGTGCAATTGGAAAATTTGCCCTTCATTCCAGTTATCTCCCCATTATCCAGTATTCCAGGCAGCATCTGAATCAGATGGACATCATCTGGGGCAATGTTCTCTATAGTCACATTATTCCATATACTCTCCCTTTTACTATTGGCTGATAAATATACTATACGATAAGTATTTGTGTAATTATCATGAGCACCCATGTTATAAATACGAAGATTTTTAAAATTCATGGTTAATCTTAGCTTTGTGCCATCAATTGCGTTGCTATAAAGGGGAACATTACGTGAAGTAATTGATAAATCTGATAGCCATATCGCCTCTTCGCGGATAGCCGAAAAAACAAGCACCCATGAATTATCCCCCATCTCCGGATGGGGTTCTCCAATCACGGTTGTCGTGTCCATCCCACTACCCTGCACAATAACCCAGCTTTTCATAGCAATGGGGAAGACTTGATCGTTATCCGTGCGGGAATACTCCCCCGGCAGAATGTGTACTGTCTTTTGGTTTAAACTGTCGGCAGCCACCCGATAGATAGCTTCATGGATGGTTTTCAGCGCATTAGCGGGACTGAGTCCATCGTTGTTATCATTGCCTGATGTAGAAATATATACATCACTATCAATCTCCTGATGATGAGCATGCAAAATATCAAAATTGATCTGGAAGTTGTTGGCGACAGGAAGTACACTGAGGTATGTGGCGTAATAATTGCTCGGCTCTGCGATGGAAAAAGTATCCAGTGGCATGTATAGATCATTCGTGGCGTTTTGAATGTAGATATCCTGTCCCGCGCCGGAACGGTTATTGTAGATAGAACAACGATTGGTGGGATCGAAGGTGATGTTGTTTGTATAGCCCTCTCCAGATGCTGCATACAAGCCTCCTCCCATGCTTAAGGCATAGTTGCTATCTATATGCACTCCTGAAAGTGATACGGTTGCGGCTCCGATGTTAAGTCCGCCACCAGTATTTGCACTGTTATTATGAATATTTAGATTTGTTAGTATTGATGCTGTATTTACAGCCAGTCCAATTCCTCCTGCTCCCCCGGTTGTAAATCCATTAGTTATCGTGAATCCTCTTATATGTACTTGATGATTGTCTCTTTGTAAGAGAATACACCTTCCTGCATGGCCGCCATCTATTATCGTAGATTCAATATAAGCCGGATCTCCGGTAGTTCCCTCCAGGCTCATCAAGCTAATGTTGTTCCTGTTTATGGTCAGATTTTCATAGTATCTGCCGGGATGTACCAATACGGTGTCCCCAGGATTGGCAGCACCAAGGGCAGCCTGAATGCTCGTGTAATCTCCGCTATCGTCTTGCTTCACGGTCAGTGTCACAGCAAATACAAGGCAGGGCAGGATCGCTGTCAGAATCATCAGATATAACTTTCTATGCATAATTACTCACCAAATATCGGTGGGGAGGGCTGCTAAACCCTCCCCACCCGCAATGGCTTATTTCATCAAGAGCATTCTCTTGGTTTGGGTATTATTCGGGCTGCTGATGCGGTAGAAATATACTCCGCTGGCTACAGCCTGGTTATTGCTATCTTTTCCATTCCAGACCACGCTGTGCGGCCCGGATTCCATTTCGCTATTGATGAGCGTCTTTACCAATTGTCCTTTGAGGTTGTAAATATCCAGGTGAACCCTGGCTGTCTCAGGCAACGAGTATCTGATCGTAGTGCTGGGGTTGAAGGGATTGGGGTAATTTTGCTTTAGTGAGAATTCAGGAGGCACAATGTCTTCCATATCATCCTGAGTGAGTTTGATCTCGAAATAGGGGTATGAGGTTCCTGCAACTCCATATTGGGGCTGGAGCCTGCCGGGGTTCAGGTTCATGGCGCGCAGCTCATTTTCTGGCCGTTTAGCTTCCTCATAGCAGAAGACAAATTCCACATCCCCCTCGCTGATTTCATCAGGGCTATCCACGTATGCCGAGATCTGCTCAAGAGAATCCTTCACCACCACTGAGCCTTTGCATACACCATCCACATACAAGCCGATTTCCTTGAGGTCCATCATCATATCATCCGGTATGTTTAGGTAAACAGGTATGTAGTCCGGTTTTTCATCGTAGATAAAGTTTTTGGAGACTTCCTGATCATTTGGCACATCAGGTGAACCACTACCCCATCGGAAAGTGTGGTTGTTCCTGGTAGTTACTATGACCATATCTCCATACCTCAGAGGGGCTACCTTGCCGTGCATACCATAGTAATCACCTACTGGATTCGGTCTCAGTAAACTCCAATTTTTGGCCTTAATCGTAGTGATGTCATCCCAAATGGCAGCAAAGGCTTCGTGCGGCCAGGCAGGCTCTTCTTTGAAATAACCGAGCCAGTTTTCCACTCCGCCATAAATTGGGAACTGAGTAGTAACCGAGGTTTTAAAGCCGCTTTCTTGTAGGATTACCGGCCATGTGAAAGCTGGGTTCATGCGATATTGCAGCTTGATCTTATAACCTTGAGAACTGGAGACGGAATGGGTATTGACGAGATCATTCCATTCATTTGAGTTGTCTATCCAGTTTATGGAATATATGTCCTGATTATACCACCTAATCTCATCCAGGTAGGTGGGCTGCCAATCCAAGTTCCCATCCTGGTGTTTTAACAGCAATTCTTCAAAGAACACACTTGCCATAAGAGCGTTGTTTGTCACCGAGTTCAGCACCGGATAGCTCACCCAATGCCATCTATCCACATCAGCCTGATCTTCGAAGGTGTATGTCCAATAGCGATGCGTTCGTGCCGGTTTTGCGCCAATATCCCGAGGGCTACCATCGGTATCAGGCGTGCCATAGCCTGCATCAATGCAAGGGGATATGCATGTAGCATTCCAGATTGGCACGAAGTTCGTAGTTAGCTTTGGGTCTCCAAACTGATTACCATGATTTGAACTAAGGTTGATGTCGTAATTCACTGCATCAGTGCCACAATTGCCCAACTTCATAATATTATGCGAATATTGTAACCTTGATTGTTCATATCC
>JAJBBD010000150.1 GCA_020532355.1 Candidatus Cloacimonadota bacterium
ATGCAAAACCGTTTTCAGCGGATGCAGATCAACAACTGCACTTTTGCCAATAACACTACCAATGCCACCCTCACCAGCGTAATAGGTGGTGCCGATATCAGGAATCTGATCTCTTATAACCCCGAAACGCCTTACGAGCTTTATATATTGAACTATACCAGCACGGTAGCGGGAGTCTTTATCGAATTCACCTTGCCCAAGAAACCTGAGGCGCATCCTGTGCTTGATATCTTCAACATCCTGGGACAGAAGGTGAAAACCATCCGTTTAACTGAGAGCTACAATAACCTTATGCACAAAGCGGGACTTTCAAATGATGTGAAACAAAACGGGGAGTTCTATTCCACTGTTTGGAATGGTAAAGATGACAATAACAGACCGCTTGCTTCTGGAACCTATATCGTTATGGTGATGGCAGACCAAATGGTAGCTACTACTAAGATAACGATTATCAAATAGCGATTTATTTACTGACGAAACTTAAGTGGGTTTCCAGCTTGCTGCAATTATTTAATGGCTGTCGTTTTCCTGCACTTCAAAGTGGAGACAGCATAAGAGCTCATATCGTATTCAGCAGAAGATACACTGTATCCATGATCGGGAAGGCTCATTACCCCTTCTTCGTTTATCATTTTAAACCGAAGCTTAAACCACATATCCTCTTCAGACCGTATCACATAAGCAGCGATCAGGTTATTGTTTGAGTAAGCCGTAAGATATGGGTCCCATATTTGGGCATCGGAAGCCAAAATATTACTAGCTCTTGAAAATCAAATAATCTGCATTCTACCCCTAATATCTGCCCGAAAATATGACTATGCTGAGAAGGAGTTGATTTGTTTTTTGCATGGAAAAAAAGAATCTCGGGGGCATGTGTCAATCTTAATATACACCAGTTTTGGCACTTTAAAGTGCACCATTTATCATCTCAGTTGAAGTATTCCGACGGAGCTTTGGAGCGTGACAGAAAAGAGAGCTCACAAAAACCACTTATCCTCAATTTGCAATTTTCGGTGACTATTTAAGAGATGATAACTGAATTTGCGAATTAGGGATTGATGTTACTTAGATAAAGAGGAATGCCAAGCTTCATTTTTCTGTTGACAAAAATCCAGCTTCTTAGTTAATAGTTCTTTCAAGTTTGAGCGGGAATAGCTCAGTGGTAGAGCGCTACCTTGCCAAGGTAGATGTCGCGGGTTCGACCCCCGTTTCCCGCTCCATTTTGAGGCGACATAGCCAAGTGGTAAGGCAGAGGTCTGCAAAATCTCCATCCCCGGTTCAAATCCGGGTGTCGCCTCCAAGCTTTTTACTTTGAACCTGAGAAAGATATATATAGAGATCTCCAGGTATTTCTAATAAGTGCCGGAGTGGTGGAACAGGTAGACACAAGGGACTTAAAATCCCTCGGGTGCAAGCCCGTGCCGGTTCAAGTCCGGCCTCTGGTACCATTATTTCAGCGGGAATAGCTCAGTGGTAGAGCGCTACCTTGCCAAGGTAGATGTCGCGGGTTCGACCCCCGTTTCCCGCTCCATTTTTTTATGACGATAAAAGCAATAATATTCGATCTTGATGGCACTCTAATAGACTCAATGGGTTTATGGCGCCAGGTGGATGAGGAATTTCTTACATCCCGTGGAGTAGCTGTACCCGAAGACCTATTTGATAATCTTCCCCAAGGCAACAGTTTTATTCAAACCGCACAGTATTTTAGGGATCGCTTTGGCCTTGGCGAATCCGTAGAAGAGATAATGCAAATATGGACAAATCTGGTAGCAGAGCATTATAGTAATTCTATTCAACTAAAAGCCGGAGCAAAGCAGCTATTGGAATTGTTGTCGCAAGCCCATATACAGATAGGTCTTGCCACTAGTAATTCGTATGAGTTGGCACGGAAGGCACTCACTTTTAATGGTGTTTGGCAACATTTTGCTTGTGTCTCCAGTGGAGATATGGAGCTTAGGGGCAAGCCATTTCCCGATATATTTCTCAATTGCGCCCGCTTGCTTAAGCTAGAATCATCTCAGTGTGTTGCCATCGAAGATACTCTTAGCGGTGTACAGGCTGCCCAAGCTGCTGGAATGCATACTTTGGCCATTTATGATGAAGACAGCATTCGCCATCACGAACAGATTAGAACGGTAGCAGATGCGTTTTGCCAAAATTACAAAGAAGTATTACAAGAAATTCGAAAACTGAGAGTAGAGATATGAACTTATATATAGAGATTGGTGCATACGGTAGTGGTAAAAGCGAATATAGCATACACTTAGCGCGCAGTTTAAACAGCACAGGCACAAAGGTTTCCTTAGCCGATCTGGATGTTGTAAATCCCTATTTTAGAAGCCGCGATGTAAGAGCTGAATTTGCACTTGAGGGAATTGAAGTGATTGCCCCGGAAGGGCAGTTTTCCCATGCCGATTTACCGATGATCTCTCCTCGCATCCAAGGTGCAATAGAAGATTTATCCCGTATAGTTATTCTGGATGTGGGTGGTGATCCTGCGGGCTGCAGGACATTAGGCAGATTTTTGGATCCAATCACCAAACGCGGTTATCATATGCAGCTTGTTATAAATACGTCTCGTCCCTTTACAAGCAACCCAGATGAGATCAGCACAATGATCAATATGTTAGAATCTGCTTCCAAGCTTAAAGTAAGTGAGCTTATCTGCAATACAAATCTGATGGAATTCACAGATCAGGAATTGGTAGAGCACGGAATCGAGATGATAGCAGAAGTGGCAAAAGCTAAATCGCTAATATTCAATAAATACCTTGTTTTGGATGAGTATAGCAACAGAATCTCACAGGGATTAAAAGGGAAAGAGCGGATTGTGATGAACTATACGTTAAAAAAGCCTTGGGAACGGCTACTAATGAAAGGAATATAGTTCGTCTTCGAACCAAAAAGATAAACTAATCCGGCATTGGTTCTATGTTTTTTTCAAGGATATATCTGTCCATAAGCACATATCTCTTAGTGCCTTAGGGATATTGTGGGAATCTGCCGGTTTGTTGATATTGAGCATTAAAGCATAATCTGATAGATCAATAGGTGATTTGTGGAGGATTTTCTCTAATTTCCCGCTTGTTTGTTCAATGCTTTAGGCGATCATCAGCCATAGTTTATCCAGAGATACTCCCGTCTGCTACGAAGATCCTTACTTGAATCTTGGTTATGAGTGGCTTAATGTTATGAGGCAAGAGATAGCCATAGAATAACTTTGCACATCAGATATGCTTATCAGTTATAAAATAAGTCTCATAAAACTAAAGCTTTACAAAACAGCACTCATCAGAATTATGGCCAAATATTAAGAAAAAAGGATCTTACAAACTTGACTAAATTCACTGACATGACCCTTCCCGAGCCCATCTTAAGGGCGGCTCACAATCTTGGTTTTGAAAACCCTACTCCCATACAAGAAATTGTAATCCCATGGCTTATGGATAGTAACAGCGATTTAATTGCTGTGGCTCAAACTGGAACCGGAAAAACCGCTGCTTTTGGATTTCCACTCTTAAGTGCTACAGATATAGAAAAAAGCGAAGTACAGAGCATTATTTTGTGTCCTACTCGCGAGCTATGCCTTCAGATCACCAAAGATCTGGAATCTTACGCCAAATATATGACTAGAATTCGCATTGCTGCAATTTATGGAGGGGCTTCCATCATGCGCCAAAAAGACGCCCTTAGAACTGGTATTCACATTGTGGTAGGCACTCCCGGCAGAGTGAACGATATGATTCGTCAAGGAGCGTTGAAGTTGGAACATGTCTCTCGGCTAGTTCTGGACGAAGCGGATGAGATGCTGAATATGGGCTTCAAAGAAGAGCTTACTCAGATTATGAGCCACATACCGGCAGAGCGGCAAACCATGCTTTTTTCTGCCACAATGCCCAAAGAAGTGGAAAAACTCGCTTCTGCTTTTATGCAAGATCCCCATCGTTTGAGTGTGGGTAACGAACACAAGGGTGCAGAAAATATCCTACACTATTATTACAAGGTTCAAGCCAGAGATAAATATTTGGCACTTAAAAGAATAGCGGATATGAGTCCTAATATATATGGCATAGTGTTTTGTAAAACGCGTAAAGAGACACAGGAGATTGCCGATAAACTTCAACATGATGGATATAATGCCGATGCTTTGCATGGTGATCTTTCTCAAGGTCAGCGTGAATTGGTGATGAGCCGTTTTCGCAGCCGATTTGTTCCCTTACTAATAGCTACAGATGTTGCAGCCAGGGGCTTAGACGTTGATGATCTTACTCATATCATCAATTTTCAAGTTCCTCTAGATCCCGATATTTATATCCATCGCTCTGGCAGAACAGGACGAGCAGGTAAAAGCGGAGTATCAATAACTATCATGCACAACAAAGAGATTAGTGCCTTGAGAGCTGTAGAAAAACGTTTGGGACACCCCATAGTATGGCAAAAAGTGCCAGGGGGACGCGAGATCTGCGAAAAACAGCTGTTTCATTTCATAGATGGCGTGGAACGGGTTGAGATTAACCAGGATGAGATGGAATCCTTCATGGGCAACGTCTTTAAAAAGCTTAGCTGGATGACCCGGGAGGAACTGATTAAAAGATTTGTGGCAGTAGAGTTTAACCGCTTCCTGAACTATTATAAGGATATTCCGGATTTAGACAACCTGCAAAAGAACTCCGCCAAAGAAATAAAAGATAAACGTGGATTTGTATTTAGTACATTTCGCTTAAGTATTGGCTATAGCGCAGGCCTTAGCAAACGTGAGTTAATGAAATACATCAACAGCTTGCGTATAGGCAGAGGCATCGAGATTGGCAGGATAGATATTTTTGGCGATTACAGCTTGATAGATTTGGATTCTCGCTACGAAACAGATATGCTAAAAGCAATAGAACGAACAAGCTACAAAACTCATAATGTTCATGCGAGTATAGCTCCCCGTCATAGACAGAATTCCGATCAAGCAGCCGTAAATGCGCCCAAATTACGTAGTAATAACGCCAAGAAAAATCTCGGGGCAGAACGATCCGGCAAAAAGAGAAGCTTTTCAAAAAGTAGAAATCAATCCACAGATAAGCCTGCAAAACCCCGTAGAAGCCGATAAAAATATTGACATATATCTTTTAGAAATATATGTTGAAAACATAAATATATAAGGAGTTAACATGAAAAAGATGATCATTTTGCTTCTCGTGATGGTTGCTATTTTCGCATTAGCTGCCTGCGGAAACAAAGCAGAAAGCACAGCAAAAGCATTCTTTAAGGCCTTAGAAAATCAAGATTTTGATGCCGCCAAAAAGCTTTCAACCGATGAAGGACAGCAGCTTTTGAATTTCTTGCAAGAGTTTTCCAAAAATGCCAGTGAAGATCAGCTTTCCGAGCTTAAAAACACTCGCTATGAAATATTGGAGACCGTTATCGAAGGCGACAGCGCAGTAGTTAAATACAAACAGTGGAACACAGAAACACCAGATAAGATTGAAAACCATGATCTGCAAATGCAGAAAGTTGATGGTGCATGGAAAGTTCATTTTGTAAAGGATGACGTTCAAAAATAAATTCATGCTAGCCCTTATGGGCTTTATTATAGCAATCCTATTAGTGGGCTCTTCCCAAAGCGGAGGAGCTCGCTGTTTTTGTTCTCCCCAAGCTCCACTATGCGTGGTAGATAGCGTGTCATTTGAAGAAGGCGATATTCTTTTAAGGCGCGGCAATTCATTTATATCCAGCATGATAGTGCAGGCCTTTCCCCATGGCGGTGGCATGTCTCATTGCGGCATATTGCTAAAACGACAAGGAACCTGGAAAGTTGTGCACAGCATTTCGGGTAGAATTTCGGATCTGGAAGGCATTCGCATAGAACCGCTGATGAGCTTTGTAGAGCATGCCCGAGATGGCGAAGTAAAGCATATTAAACCCCTCTTTGCTGTTAAACGAGAACGAATAAAACAGGAAAGCCTACGGCTACTTGCGCAAAAGCTACCTTTTGACCATGAATTCAATTTGAATGACCCATCTAAGATGTATTGCTCGGAATTAGTGCGTGCTGTGTATTTGGCAGGAACAGACCAGGATCCCTTTATCTACAAGGAGATTGGCGGCAAAGCCTTAATCGACATGGCATCCTTTTTCTGGCGAGATATGTGGCAGGAGCTTTAGCGAGTGGAGTTAATCTGCAATCTGTCCCTCTCATAATAGATTTATACATATATTCATCACTAATAGCTTAATACACGTTAAAGGCATCGTAAGCAATCGTGGATAATCCTGTATTCAAATCCAGTTCTGATTGCTACACTCAACTCTTGACACTAAACGGTGTTTATTAATATTTGTTCAAACAGTATTTTTGTGGAGCTTGATATGAATACATACATCAAAGACTTGCTTGATTTTCTGGGCAAGGGGAACTCTCGCTTCCCCGCCAGTATACAAATAGTAAACCGCTTGCAATCTGCGGGTTTTCTCGAATTGGACGAAGCAAAGGCTTTTAAACTGAAAAAGGGCGGCAAATACTTCATACGCCGTATGGATACTGCTGTGATCGCTTTTATTATTGGTTCAGGCAAGGTGGCTGAGCATGGTTTTAACATGGCGTCCAGCCATATTGATAGTCCCAGTCTGAAACTAAAACCGGAGAGTGTGAAGTTTGATGGTGATGTTTGCCGGATCGGCGTGGAAGTGTATGGCGGTCCTATCGTTAGCACTTGGACAGATCGTGAATTGGGCATCAGCGGACGCGTAATAGTTAAAAACAAAAATACTTACAAAAGCCACGTGATAGATTTTGAGAAGGCTCTGGCAATTATTCCCAATGCCGCCATTCACATGAATCGTGAGATCAATAAAGGCTTTGAATACAATAAACAGACTCATCTGCAGGCTATCTTGAGCGTGGAAAAACACGATGGTAATCCTCTGAAAGACTTGGTTGCCAAGCATCTGAAAGTGAAGAAAGCCGATGTGGTGGAAATGGATCTGTATCTTTACGATATTCAAGAACCACACTTAATCGGTTTGGAGGATGAGATCGTGGTAAGCGGCAGACTGGATAACCTCGCTATGACCCACGCCATCCTGCAAGGAATCATGTCTGCCAAGGCTGGTGCAACTACTCCCATGGCAGTATTTTTTGATCACGAAGAAGTGGGCAGTCAAAGCCCACAAGGAGCATTTTCTTCGCTATTGGCAGAATTATCGGAGCGCATCGTGCTGGCGCAGACGCCCAACCGGGAGGATTATTATCGCGCTTTACGCAAGTCATATATGATTTCTGCGGATATGGCGCATGCTTACCATCCCTCTTATGCTGAGAAATATGACCCCAATTACAGTCCGAAGATGAACCAGGGTCCCGTGATAAAGCGTAATGCAAATCTTCGCTATGCCAGCACTTCGGATAGCAGCCTGCGGTTTATCGACCTATGTGCAGCAGTAGAAATAAAGCATCAGGAGTTTTTGGTGCGTAGCGATATGCCCTGTGGTAGCACGGTTGGTCCAGTTGTTGCGGCAAATCTGGGAATCCATACGGTGGACATTGGTAACCCGATGTGGGCAATGCACTCTGTGCGTGAAAGCGCTGGAACTAAGGATCACATAGACTTGATTAAAGTGCTTGCTGCCTACTATTCCGGCAAATGAGTTATCAACACTAAATCAGATTTATAACACATTAGAATATAATAAACGAGGTAAAAACCCCATGGCAACATTCAAACCCTTCAAAGCAGTTCGTCCGGTTCCAGACAAAGCACAGGCGATCGCTTCCCTTCCTTACGACGTGATGGATTCTGACGAAGCAAGAGCTGAAGTACAAAAGAATCCCCTTAGCTTTATTCATGTGGAAAAACCGGAAGTCGATCTTCCCGAAGGCATCGATCTGTATGATCCCAAAGTATATGCTAAAGCCAAAGAAAATCTGTATAACTACATCAACGACAGGCACATGATTCAAGACGAAAAACCAATGTTCTATATCTATCGTCAGACTATGGACGGTCGTTCTCAATTCGGTTTAGTCGGGTTGAGTTCGGTGGATGAATATATGGATGGCACGATCAAGAAACACGAGCTTACCCGCGCCGAAAAAGAAGCCGACCGCATAAAACATGTGGATACCTGCGATGCGCACCCTTCACCGGTGTTCTTTACCTATCGTCATCAGGAAGCGATTGATGATGTAGTAAGAAAAGTATGTGAAAACAAGCAAGCAGTGTATGACTTTGTTTCAGACGATGGCATCGGTCATACCCTATGGTTGATGGATGATCCATCCGATATCAAGGCCATAGAAGATGCCTTTGCTAAGCTGCCATATTTGTATGTGGCAGATGGACATCATCGTACTGCCAGCGCTGCTAAAGTGGGATTGTTGCGCCGTGAACAGTATCCAAACTATACTGGCGAAGAAGAATTCAACTATTTTATGACCGTTATTTTCCCGGATAATCACCTCAAAATATTCGATTACAACCGCGTGGTGAAAGATCTGAATGGCAATAGCAGTGCGGAATTCCTTACTAAAGTCAGAGAAAAATGGAACGTGGAAGAAGTATCGGCAGGCAGTAGTTTCAATCCTTCGCATTTACATCAGATGAGCATGTATCTCGATGGTAAATGGTACTTTATAAGCCCAAAGTCGGGAACATGGAACGAGAAAGACGTAGTAGAAAATCTGGATGTATCTATTCTGCAGAAGAATTTGCTGCATCCCATACTTGGCATCGAAGATCCCCGTACAGATAAACGCATCGATTTCGTGGGCGGAATCCGGGGCTTGAGCGAATTGGTGAAACGGGTGGATAGTGGCAAGGAAAAAGTGGCATTTGCCATGTATCCTACCTCTATGGATGAACTGATCGGTATTGCCGATGCCGGGCAGATTATGCCTCCAAAATCAACTTGGTTCGAGCCCAAACTGCGTAGCGGACTCTTTATTCACCTCTTGAAATAATGAAATTCTATATCGAAAGCCTGGGATGCTCCAAAAACCTTGTAGATAGCGAGCGCTTTGCCGCCATCCTGAAACACTATGGCTTTCGGGAAGCTGAAACAATGGAAGACGCAGATATTATTCTTGTTAATAGCTGTGCCTTCCTTGCGGCTTCATTGGCTGAATTGGACGATGTTCTGTGTGATATCCTCTCTGAAAGAAAGCCTAAGGCACATTTGGTAGTAACCGGCTGCGTGATGAACCGTGCCTATAAAGAATTTGCAGACTTGTTTCCCGAAGTAAACAAATGGATAGGGCTAAAAGATTTTGATGCCTTTGAGAAGTACCTGCTGCACTATGTTTTGCCCAAAGGTACTCTTTCTGTGGATCTCGCTTTGGGAGCTCGTGCCGCCTTACATAAAGATCAGTATGTGTATTTGCGCATAGCTGATGGATGTGAGAACTACTGTTCGTATTGCATGATTCCTTCGATCCGCGGCAAATTGGTTTCAGAGCCAATCGAAGCTTTGGTAGCGGAGGCAATAAGTTTGAACCATCGGGGAAGAGAACTGGTTTTGATCGCTCAGGATAGTTGTATGTACGGAACCGATCTCTATGGCAAAAAGTCTCTTCCAGAACTGATCGAAGCTCTGCACGCCATACCCGGATATGATTGGATCCGCCTGATGTATATGCATCCGGATCATTTTGAACCCGAGTGGACAGAACTCTGGAATAAATACCCCAAGCTGTTGCCCTATTTTGAAATACCCATCCAACATGCAAGTGATCGTATTATCCATCTGATGAACCGTAGGAAGGGGTATCAGGAGCTGAAACAGCTATTTGATTATATCAAAAAAGAAATACCGAAAGCTGTGTTCAGGACTACCCTGATGCTGGGATACCCCACTGAGACAAAAAAAGATAGGGATTTGCTGGATAGATTTTTAAAAGAAGTGGATATTCTTCATACAGGTGTATTTGGTTACTCACCGGAAAAGGAAGACTCCAGCTTGATATCGCAGGAAGAATTTGATTGGGATAGCGTTGACAAGTTGGAAACAGAGTATGCCATCAAAGCTGCCCAAGCCAAAGAAAGTAAGATGCAGAGGTTTGTAGGCAGCCGCCAGATGTTTTTACTGGAAGGCTATGATGACAATATGCAAGCCTACGTGGGCAGATTGTGGTTTCAAGCTCCAGAAATTGATGGTGTTGCCTACGTGGATAAAATCCCGGCAAACAAATGGCCTTTGTTTGAAGTAGAAGTAGAGGATGCGCTTACAGATGAGCTGTGGTGCAGCCTGGTTGAAGAACAAAAAGATAAGGATTTATAATAGATGAAGAAGATAGCACTTACCGGAATAAAACCTACCGGAATACCCCATATTGGAAACTTTTTGGGGGCAATCAAACCTGCATTGGAACTAAGTAAAAGCTGTGAAGCACGCTATTTTATTGCCGATTATCATGCCTTAAATAGCACTAAAGATCCCCAGTCGATCCGCAATATGACTGTTGAAATCGCCGCTGCATGGCTAGCTTGCGGATTAGATCCTGAAAAAGTGCTTTTCTATAGGCAAAGTGCCATCCCGGAAACGTTTGAACTACTAACTATTCTGCTGGCATTTACACCCAAAGGTTTGATGAACAGAGCGCACGCTTATAAAGCCATACTGCAAAGCAATGCAGAGGCAGGGAAAGATCCAGACGACGGCGTGAATATGGGGCTTTATACCTATCCTGTATTGATGGCGGCGGATATTCTGCTTTTTGATACCGATCTGGTGCCGGTGGGTAACGATCAGTTTCAGCATGTAGAGATGGCAGTGGATATTGCTCAAAGTTTTAACCATATCTATCAAACTGAGGCAATCAAGCTGCCCCAGCCTTTGGCTCATGAGACCGCTAAGACTGTTGTGGGCTTGGATGGGCGCAAGATGAGCAAGAGCTATGGAAACATCATTCCCTTGTTTGCTCCAGAGAAACAATTGCGCAAACTGATTATGAAGATAGTCACCAATTCCCAAAGCGTGGAAGAGCCAAAGAATCCTGATTCATGTAGCGTTTTTGCTTTATATAAATGTTTTGCTGATGAAGCGCAGATTGAAACTCTTAGGCAACGCTATTTGGCTGGGGGCATGGGCTGGGGACACGCCAAGCAAGAGCTGTTTGAGCGCATGAATGAAGAGTTGGCGCCTTATCGCAAACGCTATGAAGAATTGATTGCCAATAAAGACTACATCCACAAAGTGCTAAAAGAAGGAAGTGAAAAAGCCCGTCCTCTAGCCGCGGCAAAGATTCGCCAGCTAAGAGACATTATCGGAATGGACTAGTATCGTGGTTGGCTTGAAATAACATAATTCATGCCCAGCCCACCACCCTTGCAGTATGAGGCTTTGCCCCATGCCCCAATTATACCCCGGTCATTAATGCTTGTTATACAGGAATAAATATTGCATGTTACAAGTATAGATTACAAATAAAGTGATCAGGGGAGGATGTATGCGTAAAGCTATATTCTGCATTGTATTTATGGCTACGATCTTCTTGGCAGCCAATCCAGTAGAGCCCATGATTGTTCAACAGCTATGGTTCGACAACAATGATGAACTTATCATGCAGTTGGGTGAACAAAGTTTTTGGTTCTCCTCAGAAACAATCTGCATAGAATGCGATGGGTTAAGCATGCAAATCACCATTCCTGACGAGCAAGAAGGGGGATCCCTACCCGAGTTTAATCTAAGTGAGTTAATGCCAGGCATTGCGGCTACTCGTGAATCCGGCTCGGTTAGTATTGATCTTTCGTACGCCACTATTCACGAGTCCGTTTCATGGGGAGATAATTGGGATTGTGATACAGATGCACTGATAGGAACTCAATCGATCTATCAGTACCTCGATTCAATCCACACTCCAGATGGACGCATCTCAATGCCGGCTTGGGCAAAAAGCCCGGATCCAAGCCTTGTTTCATATTACAACTGTTCTTCACACTCTCAAGTAAGCATCTATGTCAAAAATTTGGAAGGCATTCCCATAGAGAACATTCCGGTTTACTATCAGGATCATATATTTGCTTATGGATATACCGATGGTAGCGGGTTATTTGTGCGTGACATAAACAGTCGCAACAGCAGATTTAGAGTATTTGCTCCAGATGTGCAGGATGTACCTGCTTTGGAAGCAATATTTATGGCGCAACCAGATGAAGTTTACAACTATACTGTAACCATAGATTACACCTCAAACACAGATCCCACACTTCCGGCCGTTATTGGTAAGTTTAGCCTTAAGCCGAATGTAATAAACAGTCAAGAGGCAATGGTTCCAGAATTCGATAAGAAGCTTGAACGCCCTGCAGTAATGAAACTTTATGATATCAAAGGCAGGTACATACAGAGTTATGCTTTTGTTCCGCAGCAAAGCTGGATTCCTCCAAGTCTAAGCAGCGGGATGTATTTTTTGCGCTTGATGGATGGGAAGAATACGTTGGGAACAGCAAAGTTCATTATTCTCAAATAGCAAAAGCGATTTATGACTAGCAGATACATAAAGAGCCCATCCACTGCTGTATCTCATCCTCGCGGAAGAAGTTAAAGAACTAAGGGAACGAATCTTCATGAAAGGTAAAGGGTGGGAGTTTGCTCGCATAGCAGGTATGGTCTTGTTCTTGTTCATAAATATTGGTTTATGGGCAAATTCAAGGATGTCAACCGACTTAGCTGCTAAAAGATTTACCTTTGAAATGGAAAATTTGCATTTTGATTTAAGCGATAGTCTCTTGGCTTTCGATGGATTATTTACTTTTTACAACATGCACAAAGAAAGCATTAACAGGAATATCTATTTCCCCATTCCTGTGGATGATAAACAAATGGATTACGAGGGTCTTTCGGTTACCCTTTTGGACAACAATGTTCCTCTGCCGGTTAAAAAATCAGCCAATGGCTTTTGGTTTGAATTAGAAATGGAAGAGCGAAGCATGGCGACAGTGCGAATTTGCTATCAGCAGAGATTGCTGGCTAAGGAGGCGAAATACATCCTGCTAACGGCAAATAGCTGGGGGAATCCGCTTACTTATGCCAAGTACCAAGTAAGCTTGCCAAGTGGAGCGCATATTATCCAATATCCTTTCCATAATGATGTAAAAAAACAAGTTATCGACGGGCAAGACCTCCGAATCTGGACTTTTGAAAACTTTGTGCCAGATCGAGATTTTCTGATCAAATGGGAGTAAGGTTTAGTTAACTTATCACTTAGCATTGAAACCGAATTATGCAATAACACGTTTTTAACGAGAGTAAACCTAAAATAGCGTTTTAGATGAGTTCTACAATAGTATTTATTTTGGGAAAAAGATTGAGATACTGCTAAGTAGCATATAACGGATAAAATCCCTGAACCGATCGAATCAATTCTGGGCTTCCACAAGACGCAAAAGATAACGTACTTTTCTCACAAGCGGGGTCCATAAACCCTCATTGCATAAACATAGGATTAGCGTGGGTTTCTCTTAGGATACAGCATTGGTTAAAGATAATGTTTGCCTAAAGCTAAGATATAAACAGCCTGAGACAATGGATGAGAGTTGAGCTAAACCACTATCTAAACTTGAGTGGAGTGTTCCGGTGTAGGCATAAAAAGTAAGCGCTAAGGGAAACTCATTGTAGAGATTGTTGCCATCCATATATAGAAAATTTATTTCTGCCCGAGATATCGGTTAGGTGGGCTTTTTCTGATCGGAATTATGCTCACTCACTACCCTTGTAGTATGTGGCTAAGCTCAATCCCCC
>JAJBBD010000151.1 GCA_020532355.1 Candidatus Cloacimonadota bacterium
ACTACAAAGTTATCAATCACAACTCTGGCATTATTCGTATAGAATGAGCAGTACTCACCTGATGAAAGCTGCTGATTTATTGGCAAGTTGAAGCTAAGTATCCTTAGTCCGTTATGATAAGCAGATAGCGTTTTTTTATCATATAGAACTGACCATTGTCCAATGATCGTTTCCGGACTAATAGATTGGGTAGTCAATACCTGCCCCCCTTGGGGGTTGCTGTATATCAAACTGACACTGTTGGAAGTGACTTTGAGCTTATACCCATAGGCTGAAGATGATGGGTTTGTTGCCAAAGAATAAAGCGAAAAGCCTGTTTCATTACCGGAAAACTCCAAGATGTTCCATTGATATCCGATAATGCCATCTTGTGGGAGAGGTTTTGCGATGTACTTCACACCACTGCTTTGGGGGATTGAAAGGACACCATCATTATTGCTCCATGATCCTGAACTATTACCCCAAGACAAAACAAACTCAGTTTCATTATAGTCGAAATTGTCCACAAGGCCAGTCCGCGAATAGAATTGGGTTTGTTGATTCGGTTTTTCATCATTATAGGTTCCGCTTGGTGTCGATGACACAGACTGGAAGTAAGCAAACCCCTTGATTTCCGTGCATACCTGATCATCATCTCGATAAGCAAGCTCTGGTCTTCTGAATCTGTCGTACGTCATTCTGGTCAAGTTACCATTATCATCGCACTCTGATGTGTTCTGAAGATAAACTGGATCAGTGACGGATGTTTTACAGACTGAATCCAAGGGTAAAAATCTTACTTCGTCAAAGTATGCGGGATAGGCCGGAAGCGATGGATATGGATCGGTATTGTTAACTGAATAGTCTGCTGTGTAGTTGACCAGCATAGCTTGAAGTTCGTCTACGTTACCCTCTATTTCCGATAAATCTAAGGTACACGCGAGCTTTGTCCATTTACCCAAGTTCTGCGCGGTTAGTTTATCTATCGATGAATAATGCCAGGTATTACCTACTTTTGCTTTTAAGCGTACTCCTACATAATCTCCATCTGAATAGCTCGGTATCTCGTAAGCCTTAACCCACGCAGATAACAGATATACTCCATTCTGATCTATGTTAGGGCTAAACAGATTGTGATAAGCCATGTAAGATGACCCGGACTCGTTGTTTTGATCATTAGGATTCCAATGTGCAAAAGCATCAATCTGACAAGACTTGTTTCCAGTGAATGACTCCTGAGAAGTAATCCTTTGGTTCGTAGCAGCAGTTAAATATCCCCATTCTGTGTTATCTCCTTCGAAACCACAGAGATATGCCTCATTATGAGTTGAGTTCACGATCTGACCCTGGATAGCATAATTCACTAAATTACTATTCTCAATAGGATGCCAGTAATTAAACTGGTTGGTAGTATGAATGCCGTCTTTGCCCACCTCTTCAAGGATATTCCCATAAGCGTCACGGGCAATAATCTCACGCTCCTTGCGCCACCCATCTGTATATGTTGGTTCACTTTGGTTGTTCCACCAGTTAGATGTGAAATTACCAGTTCCAGTCCCATTCCAACTAAATGTTTTGTACAAATCCCACTTACCATTTCCCCAATCCTTCCAAGTAACTATATTTTGGGATAAAGGGGTGTTATTTGCCCATTTAGCAGTTTGAACTACGGGAGTAAGTATATTTTTATCTCTAAGATCAGTGTAAATCTCCCAACCATATGAATACTCGATTCTACTTATAACGGGATCATCCTGAAGATAATATTGATCATTTGTCTCCCTTAACAACCGTACTTTTGGATTAATTGTATCTTCCTCAAGCCTTAAAAAAACACCATTGCTTCCGACATCAAAGTACAAATATCCGCGATCTGTACTTATACCTAATGAGTTGGGGTTTTCATAGGGAAAATAGCTCGCTCCAGAAACTTCATTTCCAAACGGATATGAGTCAATTGTGAAGTATTGGGAGGCATCTTGTTCCGAGAAATTGATGTCCAATGCACACCACTTATAGTTATTAAGTAGGATAAGGGGATTAGCACCGTGGTACATGATTCTTCGAACAAGGAGAACATGCATCAGCTTACTTGTATCAGCATTGACACGTACATTACTCACATAAACATAATAATTGTCACTCACGAGGGTCTCTCCCGCATTTAATGGTGATAGAGCAATAAGTAAGTTAGGGGCATTGCCCGTAGAATCTTGTACGTATAGATCATTTGCATTATAATCATCATATTCAAAGGATATGTCACGAATTATACCTTGGCTCTCGACAATTTGGTTGGTAAGAATACACTCATATCCCATTTGTTTCTTGAGATTTCTGGTCGATATTGTCCAATCATAGGTAGTTACTAGCTGCAGTGACCCATCTTGCTTGAATACACTTTCGTCGTAACATTTTCCAGAAAGAAGGTCAAAGAACCTGTAATCCCTTTTATCATTGGGGTTAATAGGGGGAAACACAGATGGCACTCCGTTAAAATATCTTTTTACAATCTTCCCATTATCTTCCTGGTTATTGCTGTTCAAGGGCGTGATCGTTGCAATTTGGTACTGAACAGATTCACATGATTTATCATACTTAC
>JAJBBD010000152.1 GCA_020532355.1 Candidatus Cloacimonadota bacterium
CCCTATCGCTGTACGGCAGGCAAGTTAACTATCGGAGTAGGTCGCAATCTCGATGATTGTGGCTTCTGGCAAAAGAAGCTTATGCACTGTTGGAGAATGATAACCTGAACTGCGAGAAGCAGCTTCAGGCAAAGATACCGGATATCTATAACAGGTGTCACCGGAATTTTAATATGCACCAGTTTTAGCATTTGCAATTTTCGGTGACCCGATTTGCAATTTTCAGTGAGGGCTTATGGTGACATTAGCACTCCAACAAATTGACTGCTAAAAATCTCTTGACAGTTTAGGCAAGTCCGTTATTTTATCTCCAGATAGATATTACAAAAGGAGTTTAAGAGCATGGCTACAAAAAAACGTGAAACCGGATCTTTAAGTATCCACACAGAGAATATATTCCCTATTATCAAGAAATGGTTATATTCTCAGCACGATATATTTTTGAGAGAATTGGTATCTAACGCAGTTGATGCCATTGCTAAGCGCAAATATGCAGATCCAGATTTTAAAGCCGAGGACATGAAGATTGAGATCAAGCTGGATAAATCAAAAAAAACACTTCAAGTAATCGATACCGGAATTGGGATGACAGATGAAGAAATTCGTAAATACATCAATCAAATTGCTTTTTCGGGTGCCGAAGAATTTGTGAATAAATTCAAAGACGTTCAAGCTAATATTATTGGTCATTTTGGTTTGGGATTTTACTCTTCATTTATGGTTGCCGAAAAAGTTACCATCGATTCCCTATCGATTAGTGAAGGCAGCAAAGCGGCCTACTGGGAATGTGACGGTAGTACCCAATACAGCATGAGTGATGGTAAACGAAAAGATGTGGGCACCACTATCACGCTCTATTTTAATGAGGATTCTAAAGATTACGCCGAGGTTAGCAAAATACGCGAGATACTGGAGCGTTACTGCAACTTTATGCCAGTTCCGATAATGTTTGAAGGCAAGCAGATTAACCAATTGGAAGCTCTTTGGAACCGTAAACCGGCGGATGTAAGCAAAGAAGAGTATATCAAATTCTATCAGGATGTTTTTCACGACTATAAAGAACCAGTTTTCTGGATTCATTTAAATGTAGATTTTCCGTTCAATTTGAAGGGAATACTCTATTTCCCCAAATTGCGAAACGAGCCAGATTTCTTTAAGGGCGAAGTAAAACTATTCTGTAACAACGTATTTGTTGCCGACAATCTCGAAGATCTTATTCCAGAGTTCTTACTGTTGTTAAAGGGTGGAATAGACATTCCCGATATTCCCTTAAATGTTTCGCGTAGCTTTCTGCAAAACGATACGCAAGTGCAAAAGATATCCAAATACATCATTAAAAAAGTAGCCGATCATTTTCAAGCTACCTATAAAGAAGATCGAAAGAAATTTGAAGAATACTGGGAAGACATCAATACTTTCATCAAATTTGGCATGCTGAAAGAAGATGATTTTTTTGATGCCATGAAAGATATTGCTATCTTCAAATCCGCCTCTGGCGATTACTTAACTATTGAAGAATACAAACAACGCAATGCCGCTCAACAAGAAGAAGGAAATACCAGAATTTGGTACGCAGCGGGTGAAGACACTCAGGTAAGCTATTTGAATTTGATGAAGGAACAGGGGATTGAGGTAATATTCCAAAACTCTCCCTTGGATATTCATCTTTTCCAAAAACTGGAAGGAAAAATCGAAAAAGTGGAATTCATCCGCGTTGATAGTGAAGTGAACGATCTTTTAGTGAATAAAGAAGAAAGCAGTTTTAACAAAGAAGATGAAGATCGCCTTCAAAAGCTATTCTACAAGGCTTTGGGGCAGAATTTAGAAGCATCCTTCAGCAAGGAAAGCCTTAAAGAGTTTTTCAAAAAACATAGCAAGGCGGCGGAGATTCTTAGTCCCTATCAAATTCAAAAAGATGAACAAACAATCTTCAATTTATTGGAATTGCCACCTAATATCGTAAAAGATCTGGGCGAAGAAGCAATGCAAGAGCTTCAGAATCATGCCTTCTCGGAATTGAAGGTAGAAGTAAAAAACCTCAAAACAAAAGAGATTCCCGGCATGATTGTCTTTAGCGAATTTATGCGCCGCTGGCACGATATGGATCTTGCTTCCAGAATGGGTGGCAACAGCGATATGCTAAAGCATCACAGCCTGGTAGTAAATACTCAAAACCCAGTAATACAAAAGATATTAAAGCTGGACAAGAAGGGCAAAGAAGAAGAAGTTAACACTCTTTGTGGCTACATCCACGATCTTTCTTTACTGGAGCAGAAAGCATTTAACGGAGATGAGCTAAAAGCTTTTATTACTAAGGCAAATAAAGTACTCTCCTATTTATAAAAACAGCACTAATAGCAAAAGCCCCGATATGATATCGGGGCTTATTTATATAACTTTACTTTTACAGTAGTTCGATAACGAGGAATTTTTGCTTGCGGAAATTCTCTTTGTCGGTTACCGTTAGCACATATTCCTCTTCCAGCTTTTCAATGTTGTATGTGGTAGCAATATGATTAGATAAGATGCTATAGCCTTTCTTGGTGGCAGCAAAAGTAATCTGATCTTCATCCGATAGATTGATCTCGGTAAACTTCTCGGTAGCGAGCTCTTTGTTTACTGTTGTAACTCTTCCAATGCCCAATATTCCGCCTCTGCGGTCTATAATCCCTTGTTCTAAGAGCTCTTTTCTGGTTCCCACCACATAATAAATTGTGTTTGCTTGCCGCTCGGCATCAATTAAATCTTGTTCACGCTCGGCAATGGTTTGTTCACGCTCGGCAATCTCCATTTGGCTTTGTCTGCGTTCTTCTTCTATGGTTTCGTTCAAGATCCCCATGCGTTCTTGAAGCTCTGCCATAATGGTTTCTTTTTCTTCTAAAGATGCTTTAAGGCGATCTACCATCTGCTGAACTCCACGAAGTTGGGTTCTGGAACTGGCTAGTTGAGCTTCAAGTTGCGAAATCTTCTTTTTATCTGCCTCAATTTGTTCTCTCATATTGGCAATGGAGCTTATTATCTGTCCTCTCCTATCTGCAGGCGAAGTACCGGGAATCTCTCCCTGAGTAAAGAGCTGACCAGAAAGGTCTTGATCCATAGCTTGCAGGCTTTCCTGAATCTCACCTATAGTAGCGGTAGAAGATTCGTATAGAGCCTGAAGATCTTCATTGCTCTGCAAAAGTGCTTTGTTCTTTTTGGCAGCATTCATCCATACAATACCAAATATGATTGCCAAAGCGGCAAGGACTACTATGATGATTGTTTGTGCAATTTTCATACTTGACTCCTATCGCGTTTTAATATGAATGTCACTTTATGCAAACACGAAATTTGTGTCAAGGCAAATGCAATATGGAAGTAGGATGAAATATAACTATCTAGCCGCTTGGACCCGTAAAATAGATTTGAAAAATGCTGTCTTAGACAAAATATTCATGCATCAGAATGCAATGTATATTTGTTTGGCAAAAGGGGCAGCATTGGCAATTGTGCTTAGCCCTCAAGATAGTTTTATCTACTATCATAACTGTATTGAATTGCCTAAAAAAACGCCCGAACTCTGGCTGCAACTTGCTGGTTCTTCTATTACGAATATCGCCATTAAACCTGATGACCGCATCATCTATATCGAATGTAGGCAGAAAGATATTTATGGAGATGTGCACAATTACGAATTGATCTGTGAATTGATGCCACCCAAACCTAACGTTATTCTGTTTAATAAAGATAAAGGTTTAATACAAGATGCTTTATATAAATACTCCTTAGCAGATAACCCAATGCGCATGGTTTTGGTAAATCAGCCCTACTATCCCCCGCAAACGAGTTTTACTCCAGACACTTCGCAAACACTTGAGATACCAAAAGAATCTACGGCAAAAAGCATAAATGAGTATTTTGCCACAAGACATCAGCAGATACTATTACCAAACGATCAGGTCAAAAGCACTCAGCAAAAAATAAAGATTTTGAGCAAGGAGATAAAGCGCCTAAAGAAAAAGCTTGATATGCAGGGTATGGATTTGGCAAATGCCCTCAAGATGGATTATTACAAAGCATGTGCTGAAGCAATAAAACCCAATATGCATCTAATTGAGCCGGGTGATGACACTCTTGAGGTAACAAACTATCTGGATCCGCATTTGGCAAAGATATCAGTTCCCTTGCTTTCGGATAGAAGCCCACAGCAAAACCTGCACTATTACATCAAGAAGTATCAAAAAGCTAAAAACGGAAAGAGTATTATAGAGCTAAACATAAAACGTACTGAAGCAGAAATAGAGGCAGTAAAAGCCTTGCAGAAGCGTCTTGAACAAGGTGAAGACATCGATCTTGATACGCATAAAAACAGTGGTGGCATAGCCCACAAGCAAAACCAGATTGACCGTATCTTACAACTACGCATAAATGCTGGCTGGCATATCTACATTGGCAGAAAAGCCAGAGAAAACGATTTTATTACCACAAAGCTTGGCAAAGCGCACGATTGGTGGTTTCACAGCCGAATTTATCGGGGTGCTCACGTACTGTTAAGAAACTACCATAAACAAGAGCCACCGCCAAGCCTCATTCAGATATGTTGCGCTCTTGCCGCATGGTATTCGCAAGCAAAGTTTTCCATAAATGTGCCCGTAGATTATACTCAAATCCGATTTGTTCGCAAACCTAAAGGCAGCGCCGCCGGTTTTGTTACTTATACAAACTATAAAACTATTTTTGCAAATCCCAAAGATATCCGCAGCATCAAAGAGGAACTGGAACTGTGATGCGTATTCTAGGAATAGTGACAGGCATCTTTCCTTTTAGTGAAAGTAGCCAAATTCTAAAGATAATAAGCCAAGATAGAGCACAAATATCTGTTATTGCAAAAGGCTGGCGAAAAAAACAAGAACCACTTCTGCGTTTTGCCGAGTACGAGTTTAACCTCTACGAACCCAAAGAAGAAGGCTTATACATTCTAAAAGAGTTAAGTTTATTGCAAAACTACGCCCAATATCCCAGCACATCCACATGGGCTGCAGCAGAAGCAGGAGCAGAGTTGATTAGCAAGATAATAATGGCAAGCTCTGATGCTCCATCATATTATGAGCTTCTACGCAACTATCTTGGGTATCTGCAAACTATCGATAAGAATGCAATACTCATCTTTTGGCGTTTATTTATGCGCATCTTCAAGCTTTTGGGCATCGATTTAAACATATCTAAGTGCAGCCTATGCCATACTGAATGTGTGGCATTTGCCTACAATGCGGCCAGCGATATTGTATGTGAATCTTGTTATAAAGAAACCGCAAATAAAGATAATTATCATTCTCTCTCTCAAAACGCTGGAAAAATATTGAGCTTGCTTCCTTTTATAGGTTATCATCTGCAAGAGACTGAGCTTAGTTTTAATGATGTGGAAGAGCTAAACAGATTCTTTTTTGCCTATTACTATGCTCACCAAAAACAAACGCTCAAGCTTAAGAGCCTGAGCGTCTTGGGTCAATTCTATTATTAATTAGAATGGTTCAAAGTTGTTGGCTTGCCAATAAAAGCGTTCGGCTTCTTTTTGGATATCTGCAAGCTCCTCGTAGTGTTTCATTTCCCATTTTGCCAATAGCGAGAAAAATGATTTTAGAGTAAGAATATCTGTTTCTTGTTCGCATTTATGGTAGTGGTCTATAGAATCTTTCTCTAAAAGTAATGCAGTAGATATTGCCGAGAATAAAGCCTGATCTTCACCAATGCGCCGCACAAAAGACTCGGAAAAAATGCTTTTCTGCATATTCTCTTTTTCCAGTTTATCGCTAATGTCTTCCGGTTTCAAGTTGTTGGTTAGTTGCTGATAATAATCCAAAAGATAGTTGTAATGGCGGCGTTCTTCTTCTTTACGGCTCAAGAAGAATTCTTTAACATCGCTGTCGTTACTTTTTTCTGCTGCATCCTGATACAAGTTTACGCTATCCATTTCTCCTTGCATCGCTTTCTTTATCGAATTAACTAGTTGTTCTTTCAGTGCCATAATAGCCTCTCATTTTTTCTTTTATAAATAGCTTAATCCTTTTGCTGATTTTGCAAAACCATTTTCTATCGCCAATAAATATCTCGCCCAAAAGATAATGCAATGGTGACCGAAGCTTAAAGCTAACATCATCGGTAAATAAGGGAAAATCTCAGCCTTATTCCCCGCTAATGATTCCTTAAAGCATTAAGCGGAAAAAGCATTGACACTCTACAGCGTTCATCAAATCTATTTTTGGCATTACACGCAAAAATTTGTACTTCTAGCCCAGAGATTGAGCGGAATAATCATTGACAACTACGCTAGGCTAAAAATAGGTGTAAACCAATAGAAAACAAATCAGGAGTTACAGTTAGCTATGAAGAATATCCTCGTGATCGGTGCTGCCGGACAAATCGGTTCGGAGCTTGTTCCCTACCTCAGAAACATTTATGGTGAAAAAAATGTTGTAGCCACATACAATCACACTCCCCTCCCTCAAGACATTACGGAGGCAGGACCTTCGGAAAAAATGAATGCCACGGAAGGCAATTCTATGAATGAAGTGGTTAAGAAGTACAATATCGATACTATCTTCAATTTGGTTGCAGTTCTTTCTGCTAAAGGCGAAGCTAACCCTGCTCAAAGCTGGAAAATCAATATGGATACTACGTTCAATTGCCTGGAGATCATGAAGGAAGTAAAAGGTGCGGTTTTCACACCATCGTCAATTGGTGCTTTTGGCCCTACTACTCCGTTAGATAATACCCCACAGGATACTATCATGCGCCCCACCACTATCTATGGCATCTCAAAAGTTGCCGGTGAACTTTTGGGAGATTATTATCATTTGAAGTATGGCGTTGATGCTCGCGGCTTGAGATATCCCGGCATTATTTCCAACGTAACCTTACCAGGAGGCGGAACTACAGATTATGCAGTAGAGATTTATTACGATGCAATTAAGAATAAGCGCTATGTATGCAATCTGCCAGCGGGAACATTTTTGGATATGATGTATATGCCAGATGCTCTTCGCAGTGCAGTACAGCTTATGGAAGCAGATCCCGCCAAATTGGTGCACAGAAACTGTTTTAACGTAACTGCCATGAGTTTTGACCCCGAAATTATTGCTGCAGCAATACGTAAACACATACCGGAATTCGTTTTAGAGTATAATGTGGATCCCATCAAAAAATTAATTGCCGATAGCTGGCCAAACAGTATGGACGATTCTGCCGCCCGCAATGAATGGGGTTGGAAACCTGAATATGATTTGGATAGCATGACCCGCGACATGATCGAAAAGGTTTCGGCAAAACAAAAAAAATAGGATACAAAATGTTAAAGATCGGCGTAGTAGGTGTTGGGCATCTTGGTCAGCATCATGCCAGAAAATTTATGGCCATAAAAGATGCTTCTCTTTCGGGCATATACGATAAAAAAAGTAGCCGTGCAAAGGATATTGCCAAAACCTTGAACGCAGCGAGATTTGAAAGTTACGATGCTCTGCTCGATGTCTGCGATGCTGTGGATATAGCTGCCACAACATCATCTCACTATGAATTGGCAGTAAAAGCCTTGAATGCAGGCAAACACATCTTTTTGGAGAAACCAATCACCGGCAAACTGGAAGAAGCTTATGAGCTTCTGGAGCTTGCTGATAAGAACAACCTAAAGATTCAAGTGGGTCATATTGAACGCTTTAATCCGGTAATCATGAAAGTGGAAAATGAGATTAAAGATCCCGTTTTTATCGAATCTACCCGTATTTCTACTTTTCACAGCAGAGGAACAGATGTGCCCGTTGTGTTGGATGTAATGATTCACGATATAGATCTCATCTTGAGTTTTGTGCATAGCCCCATCAAGCAAATTCACGCTTCCGGTATTGGTATCCTCACACCCTCTATAGACATCGCTAATGCGCGCATAGAATTTGAAAATGGAGCAATAGCGAATGTAACTTCCTCAAGAGTATCACTAAAACAGGAACGTAAAATACGTTTTTTCCAAAAGGATTGCTATATCACTCTGGATTTTCAGAGTAAACAAGCAAAAGTTATTAAGAAAAGTCCTCATGTGATGAAGTATTTGCCCAAAATTATGATGGGTGCTACCGATATTGACCCCGCTAAACTGGTGGATCAGGAACTTTTTGATTGCACAGACAGCCCCAAAGATGCACTTACAATGGAGCTGGAATCTTGGGTGGAAGCTATTTTACAAAATAAAAAACCCGTAGTGGATGGACATGCCGGAACAAAGGCTTTGGAAGTTGCAGTACAGATTATAAAAATTATAAATGAACAAGTAAAAAAAAGCAAAATTAAGGTTTGAGCTTATGCAGGATACATTTGTAAAGGATATAGCCCAATTTGTGGACAAAGAAGTACGGCTTAAGGGCTGGGTGCGAAACATCCGCCATAGCGGGAAACTGCTGTTCATCATCTTTCGTGATGGCAGTGGTGAAATGCAAGCAGTAGCTTTCAAGCCAGATTTGGGAGAAGAGCTTTTTGACAAAGCCAAGAGCCTAACCCTAGAATCCAGTCTAATTTTAACAGGAATTCCCAAAGCTCATCAGAAGATAGCCGGCGCCTACGAATTAAGTGTTACCGGCATAGAAATAGTTCAACTCGCCGATGAATACCCCATCAGTAAAAAAGAACACGGACCGGATTTCCTGCTTTCTAATAGGCATCTATGGATTCGCTCTCCCAAGCAATGGGCAATATTGAGGCTCCGACATACCATATATTACGCTATCTGTGAATATTTGAATGATAATGGATTCTTTCGCTTCGATTCGCCCATTCTTACACCCAATGCCTGTGAAGGTACCACCACGCTATTTGAATTGGAATACTTCGATGAAGGTATGGCGTATCTTTCGCAATCTGGACAATTGTATTTGGAAACTGGGATTATGAGTTTGGGTAGGGTCTATGATTTTGGTCCCGTCTTCCGCGCAGAACGCTCAAAAACACGTAAGCATCTTACAGAGTTTTGGATGATGGATGCCGAAGCAGCTTACGTGGAACACGAAGAGAACATGGCGATTCAAGAAGGTTTGATACGCCATGTAATCCGCACAGTTTTGACTAAATGCGACAAGGAGCTGGATATTCTGGAGCGTGATAAGGAGCAACTAAAAGCTGCTGACACACCTTTCAAGCGCATGACTCACTACGAAGCAATTGAATATTTACGTTCTAACGGTAGTGAGATAGACCACCAGAGCGATTTAGGCGCAGCCGATGAAGTAATGCTTACCGAAGGCTCAGCCGTTCCTATTTTCATTGAGAGATGGCCTAAAGTAATAAAAGCATTCTATATGCGGCGCGCTCCCGAAGATGAAAATCTGGTATTGGGAAGCGATTTGATCGCTCCGGAAGGCTTTGGTGAAATTATAGGCGGCAGTGAACGGGAAACAGATTATGAAGCCTTACTAAAGCGTATGAAAGAAGAGAAGATGGATTTGGAAGCTTATCAATGGTTTTTGGATTTGCGCAAATATGGCTCTGTTCCTCATAGTGGTTTTGGTATTGGCTTAGAACGTCTTGTAACATGGATGAGCGGCACCCATCACATTCGTGAAACCATACCGTTCCCAAGGATGATTTATCGCATCTATCCCTAATCCCAATTTTCTGCTTTGCCACATACCCGCAGAACTATAGGAGGCAAAGCATTTTTGCTTTTTTTTCTTACCTATTCTGCTTCCAAACAATGATAAAAGAGTAAATATATTATATTGATAAAGGATATGAAGATGATTAGTGAGAAACTATCACAAATTAGCAGAACGATGAAATCTTCCATGATTCGTGAACTGGTTGCCAGCACACGCGATATTGAAGGATTGATCTCTTTTGCCGGCGGATTCCCCTCTCCCAAAACCTTTCCCGCACAAATCCTTGCAGACCTGTATGCAAAGGTTTTAAGAGACGAGGGTAGCAAGGTTTTACAATACGGAGCAAGTGAAGGTGATACGCTTCTGAAGAAGGAATTGCTTAAGTGGGAAGGATACGATATCCCTTTGGATCAAATGTTAATAACTGCCGGAGCTACAAATGCCATTTATTATATAACGCGAACACTTATTGATCCCGGAGATGTAATTATCTGCGAAGCCCCTAGTTTTTTGGGTAGCTTGGTTGCTTTTGAAGCTACGGGAGCAGAATTGGTTGGTGTTTCGTTGGATACTGAAGGCATCGATATATCTTTGCTTCAAGCCAAAGTTGATGAATTGCTAGCTAAGGGCAAAAAGGTTAAGCTAATTTATACTATACCAGATTTTCACAATCCAGCGGGATTATCGATGAGCTACTCTCGCCGTAAAGCCTTAATTGAATATGCATTAGCTATGCAGATCCCAATTTTGGAAGATAACCCATATTCACGATTGCGATATATGGGAACTCCCCTGCCTACCCTGTATAAAATTGCCACCGAAGAATATTTGAATAATGAAGTGGTCACTGAAGTGGTATCGTTCTCGAAGATATTGGGACCCGGATTGCGCCTGGCATTTGCCAAGGGCAGTAAAACTCTAATTGAACGAATGTGTTCTTGGCAACAGAAAATAAATATTGCTCCAGATAACATCTCTCAGCGTGTGGCAGGCAGATTTCTTGCTGAAGGTTATATGGATCCGCATATCCAAATATGTTGCGATTTTTACCGTCCGTATTTGCAATCAATGCTGGAAGCAATGGCAAAGCATCTTCCTTCATACATTCAATATACAAAACCAGAAGGAGGCATCTTTACGTGGTTGAGGCTTCCGGAAGACATGAATGCCGATAAGCTTTTTGAACAAGCAAAAGCCCGAAAAGTAACATTTATACCAGGTAGTAAGTTCTACCCTACCGGGCAAGAAAAATTCAACGCCTTAAGATTAAACTATAGCTTTTGTACTCCACAGCAGATTGATGAAGGCATACGAAGCTTAGGTGAAATAATGAATGAGTTTTATGCTTGACGTAATACTAAGAGTACGATATATTGTATTTAGATAACCGTAAAGGAGTATCTGCTATGAAAAACGTATTGATTACTATGATAATGCTATGCCTCATATTTCCGGCAATAGCGGCATATAACGATTTGCCACCGCTGAACCTGAATCCGTTTAATTTGAAAAGTCCCGGTTTAAATAAACTCAAGATGTCTCATTCTATGGGTTTTGAGGCAGGAAGCAGCTCAACGGGTAGGGGCTACTATCTTTCGCGCTACACAAATCATATGAGATATCAATTCAATCCAAAGTTAGAATTGGATCTGGATCTTAATTTCGTAAATTTCGGTTCGCTGAATACAAGCAGTAAATTCAGCTTAAATGATGATAATAACAATAAAATTCTTCCAGAATTTTCGCTGCGCTATCGCCCAAGCGATTCGATGACTTTTGAAATACAAATGCGACAAGGCTTATTTATGCAACAAACGCCTTGGCATGATAAATGGTAAGGAGATAATCATCACTTGATTACCATAATAATTATCCTTTTAGCTGTCTTGGGCGCTGCCTTGGGCAGCTTTTTTAATGTTTTAATACACCGCTTACCCCAAAAACAATCTATTGTGTATCCCCCTTCTCATTGTGATGGATGCAAAAAGATTATTCCGTTTTATTTGAATATCCCAATAATTAGCTATATTTTGTTGGGAGGAAAATGCCGGTATTGTAAAGCAAAGATACACTGGCATCATCTGTTGGTGGAAATCATCACCCCGGTGATTTTGGTTTTGTTGTTTTTCCGTTATGCCTATTATGGTCAGTATATGTTGTTTCTTAAATACAGTCTTTTATGCATGTTTATGATCCCGATCTTCTTTATTGACGCCTTTCATCAGATAATTCCACATAAACTCTCAATACCATTACTTCCTCTAGGGCTTATATTTGCTATGCTTCCGGGTAATGATGTAAGCCTTTTGGAAGCATTCATAAGTGCAGCCGTGATCTTTTGTTTTTTAGTATTTATCGCCTATGCGTACAGATTTGTCCGCAAAACTGATGGTTTAGGGGGAGGTGATATTTGGCTTTTGACGGGTATTGCTACATTTTTTGGCTTGGTTAGCATGCCGTATGTTGTGCTGATTTCAGCTCTTTTGGGAATAATCTACTTCGTCTTCTTTGTAAAAAACAAAGAGCAAGGTTTTGCCTTTGGTACTTTTATAACGTTCACGGCAGTAATTTGGTCTGTATTTGGCACCTACAACATACTAAACTACATTCCGTTTATATAAGGAAATATCTTTATTATAGATATTTATGTAAACTTCATAATAAAACGGATTTGAAAATTATGGGTTACTTTTGGGAATAGATATACATCTCTTCACTTTCGTTACTCCAACTATATTTTACTTCTCCCACAAAGATGGTATGGTCTCCACTTTTCACTTGCGTAACTACCTCGCACTCAAAACAAGCTACAGCATCTTTTAGAATGGGCAGTTTATTTAACTTACCGGGAAAGTATTCTACATTACCCGCACTGAACTTATCGATTTTCCTTCCGCTATGTGAACCCGCTAATGTTATGAGGGATTTGAGCTTGACACTGGGAAAAACCAGGTTAAAAAAACGTATATCTTGCAAACACTCATAAGAATAACGCGTATGCCCTATGGATATTGCGAACATGGGAGGCGCTATTGAGGTGCGCATAAACCATTCTAAGGTAATGAGATTATAATTACCATCCGGTTTGGTGGTAACGGCTAAGGCTACCTTGGAAGGAAGATGAACTTTGGCATACGCTTCCGGAAGATTGTGCAATTTAATCATAATAACATAACTCCTTAATTTATAATTAATAAAGACAAAATAAAACAAATTGGAACTGAAACAAGTTTTGTTGGCTCTTTGAATCTCAATAATCTGCTGTTCTAAAGGGATGAATAGCCCACAATGATGAGTATAGTACCAAATTCAACACAATCTGCTTGACAGATTAGTGACCTCCAACATACTGAAAGAAAGAAAAATTGAATAAGGATAAGACCATGAAATACTTTCGTAAGTTAATTGGAGAAAAATGCTATTTATCACCTGTTTCACTAGATGATGTAGAACGCTATACAGAGTGGGTAAACGATTTGGAAATAGGGCAGTTTGTTCTTTTTTCTTCTACAGTTTTCGATGTTAGTAAAGAACGAGTTGCGCTACAGCAATTAATGGATAACAGCATTATTTTTGCCATTGTGGAGAAGGATACCAATAAAGTGATTGGTAATTGCGGATTACACTTAGTAAATAATGTTCATCGACATGCCCAATTCGGAATCTTTATTGGCGAAAAGACATATTGGAATCAAGGTATTGGTGGAGAAGCAACTCGGCTTATTCTGGATTATGGATTTAATATCATGAATCTGAATAACATCAGTTTAGAAGTTGTGGACTATAATAAACGGGCAATCAAGTGTTATGAAAAAGTAGGATTCCAATATGTGGGCAGACGCAGAAAATATAGTTTTATGGCAGGGCAGTATCATGACGCACTTATCTATGATATCCTAAGCGAGGACTTTGAAAGCCCTTACGTAAATAAAACATTCGCATACTCTATTAGCGACGAAGCAGGACGCAGCAAGATCTCAATAGTATAATGTTTCGTAAGATAAAGGGTCAAAAACAAGTACTATATCTACTGCAGAATGCCATCGAGCAGCAGCGGATTGCTCAAGCCTATCTTTTTCATGGCGGAGATGGAGTGGGCAAATTTATGACTGCCTTGTATTTTGGTATGGCGCTTAATTGTCTATCTAGCAGTGAATACCGTCCGTGTGGAGTATGTTCATCGTGTCATAAATTCCTTAGTTTTGAGCATCCAGATTTCTTGTATTTGTTTCCTACAGTCAATCTCAAACTAAGTTCTGAGGGAGAAATAAAAGATGCAGACGCATTAAAGCAGTATGAAGCATATATCAAGAACAAAAAAGAAAGCCCTTGGCTGGATTATTATTTTAGCGGTTCAACAGAGATTCGTAAAGAGAGCATAAGCGTACTGATTAAAAGATTGGAATACTCAATTCATGAAGCACAATACCGTGTGGTAATAATAGAGAATGCAGACATGATGAATACTCAAACTGCAAATGCATTTCTTAAGACCCTAGAAGAGCCTCCAGATAATACGGTGATACTTTTAATAACCGAAAAACTACCGCAAATAATGCCTACAATCATGTCACGTTGTCAACCGGTTTACTTTAAACCTCTGGCTCAGAATGTGATGCAAGAGATTCTCTTTGAGAGTTTTCAAGTAGATACAATTATCGCAAAAAGTGCCGCTCGCATTAGTGGAGGTAATTTAAAAACGGCTATCCGCATTGCCCAGAACTCTGTTAACAGCATCCGAGATAAAGCCTTTAATTTTATTAGAATGGCATCGCATAAACAGAGCTACGAATACTATCTACAAGTAATGAAACACAAAGAAAGTAGCGACGCATTGCGTGACCTTTTAGCCTATTTGGGGATCATAGCCAACGATCTTGCCGTTATTCATTTTGCTCCCTCTGAAATCACAAATCTGGATCAGAGTGAATTACTTTTTGAGATTGCTCATGACACACTTCCCGATCGTATACCCGATTATCTTTTAACTTTGGATAATTTGAGCAGAAAGCTTGATGGAAATGTGAACCCCACCCTAATTCAACTAAATCTGTTTATTGCTACCCGAAATCTATTGAATCCATGAGTCAACGACGTCTTGCCCGCAATATAAGCGTAATGAGTATTGCTGTGTTTTTAAGCCGAATACTGGGCTTGTTGCGCGATCAGGTAATGGCGTATTTTTTTGGTGGTGGGTATTTGAATGATGCTTTCAATGTTGCATACAATATCCCCAACCTTTTACGCAGACTTTTTGGTGAAGGTGCCCTGTCTACAGCATTTGTACCAATATATAATGAAATAGGCATCAAAAAAGATAAAACTGCTCAAATCAATTTTGCTCTTAATGTCTTAAGTATCTTAACAATGTTTTTGTTGGTGCTTACTATTGCCGGAATTGCCTTTGCTCCACTGCTTGTTAGATTGCTATATCCAGGTTTGGCGCCACAAACCACTGTGGTAGCCATTAAGCTTACAAGAATTATTTTCCCATATCTATTTTTTATCGGCATGTCTTCAACCTTTATTGCCATCCTCAATTCGCATGATTATTTCTTTATGACGGGGTTATCAAGCGCTTTGTTGAATATTGGTATGATTCTAAACATTGTGATTCCTTATTGGCTTCTGAATGTGCCCTCAGAACGCCTTATCTATTTTGCTGGATGGGGAATTGTTGTAGGAGGTTCATTACAGACAATTATCAATTTCCCCTATCTAAGGCAAGTTGGGTATAGATTTGTTCTGATTATCCGTTTTGGTTCTGAAGCTCTGAGAACTATGTGGCAAAGATTCATCCCAGCCATGATTGGAATAGGAATAAGGGAAATTAACCTTATAGCAGACGCCTTAATGGCAAGTTTTTTACCAATTGGCAGCATCACAGCTTTGGGATACGGAAATCGGTTGATGCAATTACCCTTAGGAATCTTTGCAATAAGTGCGGGAACCGCTGTGTTGCCGATGTTTTCACGGCAAGTAAGCAGAAAGGAGTTTTCTGAGTTATCTGAGAGTTTGCGCTTTACTACGCTTAGCCTGGCTTATATCATGCTACCGGTAACCGCACTAATACTAGCTTTGTCGGAAGACTTCGTGGTAATATTATTTGCACATGGAGCTTTTGATGCCTTAGCGGTAAAAATGAGTTCACAAGCCCTAGTGTTTTATTCATTGGGTCTTATTTTCTATAGTATGAATCAAGTGGTTACCCCGCTTTTTTATGCCCATGGCGATACCCGTAGTCCAGTAATACTGGCAGCTATTATGGTTGGGTTGAATATAGCTTTAAACTTCATTCTTATGCAGTTTATCCAACATCGCGGCTTAGCACTTTCCACATCACTAACTGCTTTGGTAAACTTCATAATTTTAACAATACTAATTCGAAAAAGAATTGTTGGAATCTCACTTAAGGGCATACTCCCCAATCTGCTGAAAAGTGTCTGCATCGCTTCTTTAGTATATCTTCTTGCTAAATATTTGCGATACATTATTCCTCTACATTCACGTTGGGAATTGATCCCAAAATCTCTGATAATTATTATAGCTAGTTTTGTGGTGTTCTATCTAATGGGCGTTATCTTACACTTAGAGTATTTAAGGGAAGCATCAAAAAATATATGCAAACGCCTAAGCCGCAAATAGAAAATAAGCTACATTTACTGCCAGACAAACCTGGAGTATACCTATGGAAGAATGCCAAGGGTGAAGTTATCTACGTAGGCAAAGCTCTTTCTTTGAAGAATCGGGTGCGATCTTATTTGAACAATAGTCCCAAAGACCCCAAGACAGAGCAATTGGTAATCCATATTGCTGCTTTAGACTATATAATCACTACCAGTGAAGCTGAAGCTTTCCTTTTAGAAGCCAGCCTAATCAAGCAAAACCAACCAAAATATAACGTGCTGCTTAAAGATGATAAGCGATATCCTTATGTAAAAATCACTATTAATGAGCCCTTCCCAAGAGTATTTGTTACCCGTGAGATAATCAAAGACGGCTCACGCTACTTTGGCCCCTATACTGATGTGCGTTCACTTCGAAGAACTCTGCGCAGTTTTGAATGGCTATTCCCCATCCGCAATTGCACACGCAATATTCCGATTGGTGCTGTAGTATATAAGAAAGCATGTATCAATTACCAACTTGGTAAGTGTAGTGCACCCTGCATTGGTAAAATCTCTCAGGGACAATATATGCAAATTGTAAACAAGCTTATAGGCTTCTTTGAAGGTAAATACGAAGAACTGCTTAGGGAATTTCGCCATGAAATGAATAGTCTTTCCGAAGAACTCAGATTTGAAGAAGCCGCAAAGATAAGGGATCGAATAATCGCCATTCAAAACATTCAAAAGCGACAAAGCGTTGTTTATACAGATTGCCGTAACGTTGATATTATTGGCTTTTATCAAGAAGAAAACGATGCAGTTTGCCTAGTATTAAAGATGCAGGAAGGGGCTATTGTAAACCAAGAAAACTATCCCATGAAAAACCTCGCTCTGGAAAGCAGAGAAAGCATACTGGGCTCATTTATTAAACTCTATTATTCTCAAAAGGATAATCTTCCACAAGAAATTCTTCTTCCATTTGAACCACAAGATTATGTTGGGCTTTCTAAATGGCTAAACGGCAAGCTAACCTTACCCCAGCGAGGTGAAAAAACAAAACTATTAGCAATGGCAAAACGCAATGCCTTTAACATTGTTGAAGAAAGAAAGTTATCCCATCTACGAAAAGCAAATCGCACCATATACCCTATTCAGGAATTGAAAGAAGCTCTCGGCTTTGATAAGTTGCCTCGCAAGATAGTTTGCATGGATATTTCTACCATACAGGGAACCGACACAGTCTCTAGCGCAGTATATTTTGAGAATGGCAAAAGCAAAAAGAAGTATTACCGTCAC
>JAJBBD010000153.1 GCA_020532355.1 Candidatus Cloacimonadota bacterium
GTAGGGAGATGCAGAGGTGTTAGTATTTGTGGTGGTGCCGTTTCCAAGTTCCACTACCAGCAAACCTGCTTCCATCACGTTGACGGTAAGCATATCGGTTTCGTCGTTGGCAGGGTTTTCGTCTCCAGCCATTACAACCTTACCATAAAGATGGGTTTCGCCTAATACGGAAGGAGTCCAAGGAAGAGTGAATTCCAGGGTCTGGCTTGGCTCAATAACCGTACCGGGCACGCTGGCAAGTTCAACTTCACCTTCTTGCATCAGTTTCACGGTGTAAGTATTTACTGGAGTTAAGCTATAGTTCTTCACAGACACTGTATATTGTACAGTCGAATCCACATTAGGCGTGGTAGGACCCACAATGGTCATTGCATTTAAGTCTGTGATATCCAAAGGCTCCATAGTAAAACGCATATTAGACCGAGAAGAAATAGCGGTACCGGTCTGAGAGTCAATCGCTGGAGAACTGTCACTACGGTAATACAAGCCACTATTGAAACCTGTATTGGTGTAATATACGGAGGCATTCTGAGTATAACTGCCGGGAATAAAATCGGTTACAACTTCAATAAGTAAATTTGACGCTCCATCCCAAACGAAAGGAGTGCTGAAACCGTGTACGTTCCATCCTTGAACAGGCATATACTCTGCCGCTTGGAACACTTCGGTGTATTCGCCTACTTCAAAAGTAGTGCTCAATGCAGTTTGTTCGGTTGGTTTGATGCGAATTCTATAGTTCGGCATCGGGGAGCAGGTATTCAAAGCTGCCACATTGAAGGATACTGAACTGATAGGACCGGGTCCGCCGCCAAGATCGTTAAGCTCGGTAGCGAGAACAAGGTATTGCTGGCGGAAATTCATGTAATATGTGCCATAAGGAGTAGGCATACCTATGGTGGTGTTTACTTCTGTACCATCGCCAATTTCCACAACTTGCAAACCTTCTTCCATTACGGTCACAGTGAGCATATTGGTTTCATCGTTAGCTGGGTTTTCGTCTCCAGCCATCACAACCTTACCATAAAGATGGGTTTCGCCAACTACAGCAGGTGTCCAGGGAAGAGTGAATTCCAGAGTCTGTTGAGGTTCGATGATAGTTCCGGGCACGCTGGCAAGTTCAATTCCACCTTCTTGCATCAGCTTTACGGTATAGGTGCTTATTGCAGAAAGGCTGTAATTCTTCACAGAAACTGCATAATCCACAGAAGAATTTACGCTGGGAGCGGTAGGACCCTCAATACTGAGTGCATTGAGGTCAACAATATCCAGAGCTTCCATGTTGAACTGCATATTAGCGCGATTCATTGTGGCGGTGCCAGTTGGTGCATCAATTGCTGGTGCTGTGTCGCTCTGAGCTCTAAGTGTACTGTTGAATGTAGTGGCAGTATAAAACACAGAGGCATTCTGAGTATAGCCGCCGGGAATAAGATCGGTTACGACGTCAATAAGTAAATTTGAAGCTCCATCCCAATTGAAGGGAGCACTAAAGGTATGGGTGTTCCAACCATTTACCGGCATATATTCGGCAACTTGGAACACTTCCGTGTAATCACCTACTTCAAAAGTAGAGCTCAATGCAGTTTGTTCAGTCGCTTTAACGCGAATTCTGAAGTTCGGCATTGGAGAGCAGGTGTTTACGTTGTCAACGTTGAAGGCTACGGAATTGATATTTCCGGGACCGCCGCCAATATCGTTTAAGTCGCTAGCAAGCACAAGGTATTGCTGGCGGAAATTCATGTAATATGTTCCATAAGGAGTAGGGGTGCCTGTAGTACTATTGGATTGAGTCCCCTCTCCCAAGGTAACAGTTACTTGGGCAAAGATGTTGCTACAGAAACTGATTCCCAGTACCAATAGCAACGTGAAAAGCAATAATTTTCTCATTGCGTTTCTCCTTTCTTTAAGTTATTAGATTAATGCTAATCTTGTTTTTTCAATGCTCTTGAGGGAGCATTATGTTAAAACTCTGTATCGTACAAATACTGCACAAATACGTTTAGAAAGATTCTTTGGAATGCTCTTCGACACAGATTACATCCACATTCCAGATTTCATTCACACTATAATACTAACAAGGCTTTTTTACCTTGTTCATCAAGTTTATGCATTGCATAATTTTGTCAAGCATGAATTACATATCGGAAACATATTCGAACTTAATTTTGTTCTCCACATCATCAAAATTCACCATTACAGAGCCACTTTGAGGCAGTTCAGAGCCTAATAAAGCTCGCGCTAAAGCATCTTCTAATTCGCTTTGGATAGCTCGCTTAAGAGGACGTGCTCCAAACTGCGGATCGTAGCCCACATCCGCTATATGTTCTATTAATCGCTCACTAAATTCAAGTTTAATTTCTCGTTTTTCCATACGGCGCGCCAATATCTCCAATTGAAGCTTAACAATTTGCGTAATTTGCTCTCGATCCAGACGATGGAAGATAATGATGTCGTCTACGCGATTGAGAAATTCCGGGCGGAAGTATTCTCTTAGAATGCTCAACAGTTGTGGGCGCAATTCTTCCAGATCCCCTTCATGCGAATAGATTTCCTGACTCCCAATATTGGAGGTAAGGATGATAACGCTGTGGCGAAAATCCACCGTGCGTCCTTTCCCATCGGTTAACCTGCCGTCGTCCAATATCTGTAACAGCAGGTTAAACACATCTGCATGCGCTTTTTCAATTTCATCAAAGAGGATTACGCTATATGGTCTTCTGCGCACCGCCTCAGTAAGATATCCACCTTCTTCATAGCCAACGTATCCAGGAGGAGCACCAATGAGCCGAGCCACCGAATGTCGCTCCATAAATTCGCTCATATCAAGGCGCAACAATGCTTTTTCGGTATCGAAGAGATAGCTGGCAAGAGTTTTGGCAAGTTCTGTCTTTCCAACTCCGGTAGGCCCCAAAAAGATAAAAGAGCCTATTGGTCGATTCTCATCTGAAAGCCCGCTACGACTACGTCTAATGGCATTTGCCAAAGCTACAATTCCTTCTTTTTGCCCCACCACTCGCTGTGCCAATACATCTTCCAAATTCAACAGCTTCTTCATTTCGCTTGCCGCCAGCTTAGAAACCGGAATTCCCGTCCATTTTGACACTACTTCTGCCACAAGTTCTTCATCTACTTGCTCTTTCAATAGAGTGCCGCCGGTACTTTTTGTCTTTTCACGCATCCGGTTTAATTCCTTTTCCTTTGCGGCAAGGCTGCCATAACGGATTTGAGCGGTCTTTTCATAATTGCCCTCCCGCTCTGCTTTTTCGGCTTCACTGCGCATACTTTCAATATCTTCTTTTATTTTTCGAATCTGCTCTATTCCTGCCTTCTCGTGTTCCCATTGAAGTTTCATGCGGTTGCGTTCTTCGGTTATTTGTGCAATTTCTTCGTTTACCTTATCCAATCTGGATTTAGATGAAGCATCGGTTTCTTTTGCCAAAGAGAGCCGTTCAATCTCCAATTGCCTTTTCCTGCGCTCGATTTCATCCAATTCGGAGGGCATGGAATCTATCTCCAAGCGCAATCTGCTACAGGCTTCATCAACAAGATCTATGGCTTTATCTGGCAAGAATCGATCTGAAATATAGCGGTCTGAAAGCGTAGCCGCCGCTACTATCGCATTATCCGTAATCTGAACCCCGTGATGAACCTCATATTTCTCTTTAATCCCGCGCAAAATGGAGATAGTATCCTCCAAACTTGGCTCAAGTACCAACACCGGCTGGAATCTGCGCTCCAATGCGGCATCCTTTTCGATGTGTTTGCGATATTCGTCTATGGTTGTAGCGCCAATGCAGTGTAAAGCTCCACGCGCCAAAGCCGGCTTGAGCATATTGGAGGCATCCACGCTACCTTCGGCACTACCCGCCCCTACAACTGTATGTATTTCATCAATAAAGAGAATAATCTGTCCGTTCGATTTCTCTACTTCCGCCAAAACCGCCTTGAGCCGCTCTTCAAATTCGCCGCGAAATTTTGCTCCAGCCACTAATGACGCCATATCCAATTCTATAAGTTCCTTGCCTAAAAGATTCTCCGGAACGTCTCTTGCTACTATGCGCCGCGCCAAACCTTCAGCAATAGCAGTTTTACCCACTCCCGGATCACCAATCAAGATAGGATTATTCTTGCGCCGCCGAGAGAGAATCTGCATGGTGCGCCGTATTTCTTCATCCCTGCCAATCACCGGATCAAGCTTTTCGGTACGCGCCAAACGAGTAAGGTTGCGCGCATATTTTTCCAGAGCTTGATACTTGGCTTCCGGATTCTGGTCGGTAACCCGCTGATTGCCTCGTACTTCTTTTAAGGCCAGCATCAGCTTGTCCGCCGTTAGCCCCGCACTCTTCAAAATCCTGGCAGCTTCTTTTTTGCCCGATAGCATCCCTAAAAGGATATGCTCACCACTAATAAAGTCGTCCCCCAAACGATCCGCTTCTTTTTCTGCGGCATGCAAAATGTCCAATACCTCCTGACCCATATATACCTGTGCACCCTGTACACGAGGCAACTTGCGCAATGCTCCGTCCAGCTTGGCATACAATTCTTCTATTCCTATCTCCAGCTTCGATAATAGCGGATGAATTAGCGATTCCTTCTGTTCCAGCATTGCTTTTAATAAATGTAAATCCGAAAGCTCCTGGTGCCCCATTTCATTTGCCAAACTCTGCATCGACTGCAGTAATTCTTGACTCTTTATAGTTAAACGTTGCGTATTCATATAATTACCTCCCACAATTTAGAGACAAGATAAACACAACGAGGGGGCTGTCAAGTCTTTTTTAGCAGTCCCGTTTGTAGAGTGCCAAAAAATCCCTCACCACTATTGCTAACAGTATAATTCCTCTCTAACGCCCCATAATATATCACTTTAGATATGGCTCTTTCAAATCTAGTGGGTAGCCAGTAGAAAAGGCTTTCTTTCGATTCGAGTGGGAAATGGGTTGCCAAGCTCCTGCTTGGCAGAGGCAGCGGAGCTGCCTTCAGAAGCGAGCTGCGCTCGCTGTGGCAAACAGAGCTTGCCACCCCAAAGGTAGGTGCAGCTTGTAGCCGCATTTGTAGCAAATA
>JAJBBD010000154.1 GCA_020532355.1 Candidatus Cloacimonadota bacterium
AAATATCAGCTCCAGCCCCGTCCCAAGAAAAGTCGTAAAACGTCAACTCGTGTAGTGACCATAAAACAGCTAAGTGCTTATATGGCAGGTGTGTAGGTTTTCAGAATGGTAAAGTTCGGGTAAGCTTCGGATTGGGTTATTCCACAGTCATTGAGATTACGACCAATACCGATTGTCAGCTTACCTGCAGTACAGCGATAAGGCTTGAGCCTCAGACCTTCATGTCTGACGAGTTGCTCTTTGATTCTATCCATCAGTTTCGCTTCCATTTATGCTCCTTGAACTTACTGGATCATCGATCCGGAGCAATGAAAGCACTCCCCTGTATTCTCACAAATAAGGATGCATAAGGATGCGACAGAATTTAGAAATTGCTTTTTTTATTTGCTTTTTCTTGGCTTAGGGTTATTTTAGTTTTAATAGACGGATGATATCTGCCTTGTGGAGCGTTTACTGTTTCTGATAAAATCGTCTGTTTGCTTTGATATATAAATAAAGCTACAGCATTTTGGGATATAAAAATTAGTGGAGGTACGATGAAATATTTCTCTATTATGGCGTTAGTGTTCGTGTTTATTTCATTGCAATTAAAAGCTATTGAACACTTGGAGATAATGACTACCTTGTACGGGGAGTTTGATGGCTCTAGGTTTGGAGAACGAGTAGTTTCCATGGATTACAATGGCGATGGCTACGATGATGTGATAGTTCACTCACCTTATTGGAACCCCACAGGTGTGTACAACAGCAATCAGTGTTGGGGGAAGATTTACTTCTATTGGGGAGGGCCCAATATGGATAATATTCCTGATTTCGTGATGGAGGGAACTGAAAACTGGGAATTATATCCGGCAGGACCATTTAATGGGGGTGACATCAATGGAGATGGGGTTGACGATATGGTAATCACCTTACCTGTAGACCCGGCTTGTGTCATAGCTGTATATTACGGAACAGCCAATCCCATGGGAATACCAGATTTGACAATCACCATTCCTTATGAAGTAACTGATTATATTGTATCCTGGCCGCTTGGCGACATCAATGGAGACAGTCGGGATGATTTAGTCATACATTGCCCACTTTGGAGTAATCCTCAGATCTTTAAATTAATAATCTGGACAGGCAATGACGACCCGTTTGTAACTCTTGTGGAAACGACAAATGGCTTAGTGTCTAGAACGGCCATTGGAGTGGGGGATGTGAATGGTGACAACTTTGACGATTACATCTTGCAGTATGGCATACCCGGCGGAACAAACATGAACAGCAGAATAGTCTTGTATTATGGGGACACAAATTTCCCAGAAGTTGATAGTTTAGTAATTTCAGATAACACAGAGGCCATAACTGTGCGATCGGCAAGCCCGTTAGGAGACCTTAATGGTGATGGTTATGCAGATTTTGAGTCATATGTGGGTAAAGTGTGGTTTGGAGGGACAGATTTATCACCGATTCATGATCTTGAACTGGTATATCACAACCCACCCTACCATGAGTGGTTCAACCCAGGTCGTAATGTTGGTAATCCATTCATTTACGGTGATCTTAACGGAGACGGTTATGACGACGTGATCGGATCGACGCATCAAATCAATTTTTACCAGGGAGAGATTGGCATCTGGGTGGGAGGACCAAGTATGGATGGGTTGATTGACTTGTATTTATATCCGCCAAGTGATTACGGAACTAGAAATTTTGGGTATGCCAAAGCAACTGGAGATTTTAACGGGGATGGATTATGTGACCTTGCGGTCTCAGCTCCCATTTGGGGACAAGGAACGATTTTCAATACGACCGGTCGAGTATTTATTTATTCTGGCAATGCAGCGTTATCAGATACGGTGGTTGCAAATGATGATCCAGTTGAGGCAGAACCAAGCTGGGAGATAAACGTATATCCCAATCCCATGCGTGCAAACGAGCAGCTAAAGATTGATTTATTGGGGTCCGGCTTTAAGGCTTCCACTCCCTTACGGCTGGAATTGTTTAACCTAAGAGGGCAAAAAGTAAGTGGTCTTGAGCATGTAGGTGAAGTTCTGAACGGGGCTACCCTCTCAATGCCTGTCCCAAATATTGCAAATGGTTTGTATTTCCTCAGGATTATACAAAACAACAAAACCACGTATATTAAGAAAATCTGTGTTTTAAAATAGGGGGAACAATGAAAAAAACACTAGTTGTCTTTTTTTTACTTATCTTGGTAGTTTGTGCCACAGCTAGGTATTCGGATCAATTTCCTTTGGGTACATACTCCTACATAAGTGAAAAACCTTGGTTTATGAACAACTTAAACGCTCTTAGCGGAGCTATGAATCAATTGGGTTATAATTCAACCATTATGGAAACTTTTAATCCTGCTGCCGATCTGACTACGATATACTCAAGGCTTAACGCTGATAGTATAGATGTTATAATATCAGATCGAGCATGGCGAAACTCAAGTGGCAATGAAAAGTATGCCACCACCGGACTTACAACGAGCAGCTATTATAGGTTTGAAGCTGAGTATGAAGATGGATGCTCTGTCACAAATACAGATTTGACTGATAGCCAGCATTGGTACGGCTCAAGAAATGAAGATATGCCTGGAACTGCTAATGATATTAATAGAACTGGCTTTCCTTTCTATGCAGGAGATGTTGCACCTCCAGCGTCCAATGATTATGTCTGGAGATGTGAGCCCAATCAGAATCCCAATGTACTGTCACCGGGGTGGGCATATACGGATTTACGCTGGAGATGGCTGACTAAGACTGGCTGGGGAACTGTTCCATCGGCTACGCCTCCTCCGCAGAGATCCAGCCAGTCCCTGCGAGGTAATTGTTGATGAATGAGAACGCACTTGACGGAATTCAGACATTGAAAAAAATGTAATTGCTCAATTGAACATAGATAGTGTGTAAAAAGAGGAAGGAATAATGTCCTCAACTAACCTGATAAACAATGAGTTGGAATTTACACTAACAATAGGGACTCATCTTCCACGTAGTAGAGGAGGAATAGGATGAGACAGTTATTTTGTATTACAGTGTTGATCTCGGTAAGCCTATTATATGCAGTCAACTGCATGCCATTGCTTACCACAATGACGGGTGAGTTTGGTGGAGCAGCATTAGGCAGGTCAATGTGCAATATTGACTTTAATGGAGATGGAATACAGGATTTGGTAGCGTTAGAAAAGCACTGGAATCCTGATGGTGTGTTTGATCTCTCCTACAAAATGTTTGGCAGAATCAATTTTTATTGGGGAGGATCTGATTTTGATAATAATCTTGACTTCAGTATCCCAGGTACTTACAATCGCCAGTATGGGCTGGGATTTTTGCGAAATGTTGGAGATATCAACAATGATGGGATTGAAGATCTCTGCTATTATGGATCTGAGTCTGAACAGGTGAAGATTTGTATTTTCTATGGAAACCAAATACCTAAAACGGAGCCTGATGTTGTTTTAACGTTTTCACATTCAATCGCATATGCTATTGGAAATCTCTGGGCTCTTGGTGATGTAAATAATGATGGACATGCAGACATCGGATATACGTTGATAAATCCCGTTCGCGACATAGCAACTATGAGGATTTTTGATGGTTCATCACATAACTCCATTATTTTGTATTCGTTTCAGTGGGGGCCAAACGCAAGTGGTTTAACGGGGATCGGCGATATCAATAATGATGGTATAGATGATTACCTAAGTTCGCACGTGTTTAGACAAGGTGAAAACACCTGCACCAGGGTTACTGTTCATTTTGGCAGCAATGAATTCCCCTCGAGTGATAGCCTGACAATATATTCGGGTATAAATACAGTGATCAATTCTTGTCTAGGTCCCTTAGGTGACGTCAACGGAGATGGTATTGATGATTTCGTAGGTTTGATATATGGTAGCGGCGGCTATAAAATATGGTACGGGAACTCTAACATATCGGCAAATTGGGATGTTGAATTCCCTGAACACATATCGTATACAAATGATGGATACACACTAATCCACGGAGATTTTAACGGTGATGGTTATAGCGACATCGCGACCTCAAACAGTAATTATTATGGTGCTGATGGCAGGGCTTACATTTGGCTGGGAGGGCAGAATCTGAATGGTATTGTGGATCTGGTGTTCCCTGCACCTCCTGGCGTATCTGAACGATTTGGCTGGGCAAAAGCTGCGGGCGATTTCAATAATGATGGCTACTGTGATCTTGCCGTTTCACAGCCTTATTCCCATCCTGCACCCCTTTGGACTCCTGGCAAAATACACATCTACTTGGGTAATGCTGAACTAACTGATACTACCGTTGGAGTTCAGGATGATTGTGTGGCTCCATCATCTAATTCTAACATTTGGGAAATCAACTTATACCCTAATCCAATATCCCAATTAGAAACAACAGTAAATATAATCTTCATCGGAAATGGTTATGAAAAAGAGCGGGATTTAAATATTGAAATTTACAATATAAAGGGACAGAAATTATCTGCTCATAAATTCAACGGAACATTAGCCAATAGTAAAAATTGGTCGGGCACCCTAACCAATGCAGAGTCAGGAGTTTACTTTGTCAAGATATGTTCAGGTGATAAAATGCTGGTAACCAAAAGATTCACTATTCAGTAAGAGGAGCCAAAAAGATGAAAAACAAAATTGTGTTTTCGTTAATTTTAATCGCTACTTGTATGGCATTGTTTGCCAAACACTCTGATGATTTTTTAATAGGCAATTATTCCTATTGGAGAACATATGGTGCTTATGCAGCAGCTGCGGACAGTGCATTTAAACATATGAAGGATTGTGGATATAACACTACAATTTGCAATACTTACAACAACGAGGATATTGATTTGGGAGTAATGCTGAATAAAATGGATTCGGATAGCCTTGACGCTATTCTCACAGATTTTTCTTGGGATGCTATGCAATCAAACACTAAATATGGCACAAGAGGATTTACTCTATCAAACTTACAGAGATTTGAAGCAGAGTATTGTAACGAGGAAGATGTAAAAGATAATGACCATCAAGATGATGTATTCTTTTATAGTTCCAGAGATATAGATGAAGGCGATACATTGAGAGTTGGGCAGAAGCAAGTACTTGAGGGAAAATCAAATGATTTTGTTTGGAAGTGTGAACCTTCATCACAGCCAGCCGGATATGCCTTCAATAATCTGAGCTACCGCTGGAAAAAGGAAGGAAGCAGTGTTTATGAGAAGTTAACTGATGAGATTCAGTTCATCAAAATGACATGGGATCAGGATTTAACAGATTATATGCTGGACAACACCTACCTATATTATACTGTTGCTTTTAACATACTATCTTATGATAGGGATATCGCTCATCCAATTGATCTAATTAGATTAGAATTGTGTGGGTACAATTGGAACAATGAGTTCAAACAATTACGATATGTTAACGAGCTTGGAGGTACTGATGTTGGATTAGTAGTAACTCAGTATATGTACGATGGTATTACTCGGACAGATGATTTTGGCAATAAACTATACACTTTCAGAATCAGTTTACGGTCGCTTAAAGACAATGGATTCTTATCGGCAGATAATGCCTTATCTGGCAGATATGCTTTAGGCAACATAAATCCAAGAATATATTGGTACGGCACTTCAACATTACATATAGACTATATAGAAATTGAAGATACAATTCACAGGAATATGATCACAAATCAACAACAATTTACAGATAATCTAAACAGCAGAATAAATGAGATTAAATTGCTTTCTGCAGGGAATATCCGATTTCTTTACAGTTTCGATGAGCCCAATCAAGCTCAGTTTGATTCATATAAACGAGTTCAAAATGCCATTAGGGGCGATAACCCCGGTATTGTCACAGCCATATACGACTGGCGACGAGACATGGTTAAATCCAACAATGCTCAAAGCACTTTGGATAAGTACTATCATCATCAACGTGCGTTCATTGAAAAAGCGAACCCGAAAATTCTCTCTCCTGATTTGTATCCCATCAAACCAGATGTTCAATGGAATTTTAAGAGTGATTTGAAATTTTTGCAAACTGCGTTAGAGGATAATCTTCTGGTTAAATATCATGCATATAAGACAGCTTCTCAGCAGAATCCAAATCTAAGATTCATCCCCGTAGTACAGTCTTTTGGCGCTTGGGATAGGTCGGGAACCACTCATCAATGGATGTCTTGGCTTAGACCGCCCAGGGAAACACAAAAAATGCTTCAGTTATTACCCTTATGCTATGGAGTTGATGGAGTAATAAATTATCAATTTCCTACGTGGAACAAGTTATCTTATTCTTCGAGTGATACGTTATCGTATCAATATGGAGCTATAAGCATTATTCAACAAGGAACGAATTTATCATATGTTCCCCTTTCGAACTACTATGCACTAAAAGAGGCTAACGATAAAATTATCAGATATGCAACAGTTATAAAGAATAGTGATTGGCATGGATCAGATAGCCTTAAGGTTTCCATTGATAACCAGAATATCGCAATATCGCCTATGATGCTGCAGTCGTTATTTGTTTTGCCATCAGAGAATGGTCATCATTATCAAGGCTATGTTCAATGCGGCTTGTATACATATGTATCTCAGCCTTATTTTATGATTGTAAATAGAAGAGCCAACTATGTTAGATTTGGATATAATCCTGTTTTTACAGAAAACAGCAGTTTAGACAATTGCTTTGAAGCAGCATTGCCGCAGACCGTAAGATTTGTACCTAATACTCAAGCTCATACAATGTATGGTAGCAACTTAGCAATGTATGATCCTTACACAGACATGATACACACATCTAGTGGACAGAATGTAGATGTCGTTATCGATCCAGGCGATGGTATGCTACTAAAGATGATAGGAAC
>JAJBBD010000155.1 GCA_020532355.1 Candidatus Cloacimonadota bacterium
ATAGATTCTTTTTTCCCCATTTGACTACCGGTAGGACCTAAATATGTAACGTGAGCGCCTTGGTCTAATGCAGCGACTTCAAAAGCGCAACGAGTTCTGGTACTGTCTTTTTCAAAGATGAGAGCAATGTTTTTACCCTTGAGCTTCTGTTGTTCGGTTCCAGCATATTTCGCTCGTTTTAGTTCTAAGGATAGATCTAATAGAAATTGCACTTCTTTCGGGCTAAAATCCATCAGGGTGAGAAAGTGTCTGTTTCTTAAGTTAAAAGCCATGTTAAGCTCCTTATTATTTAGTTTTTTTAATTAAAAGCCATTTTTATAATCCTCAGTTTTCGGGCAAGGATTTTCCTTGCATAAATATGAGGATCAGTTTTTTTTGCACATCAATGCTATTCTGAATAGGATTTATTGCAGGAATCTGCTTTACTTTTGGTAATAAGATAATAATTTGAACAAATTAATACTCAAATAAAGAGGCTTTATGAAACGCTATCTGTTTTTCTTTCTCCTGATGCCAGCGATGCTTATGGCAAACGAATACACTCTGGACCAAATGATTAATCATGGTTTTGAACATAGCTATCAAATCCGCAAACAAAACCTTAGTAATACTTCTGCAAAAAGTGCGCTGAATAGTGCAAAATGGGATCTTTTACCCAGTGCAGATTTAAATGCAGGCATAAACAAAGATTTAGATCCAATCTCTCCCAATAGTGGTTTAACTAATTCTGCTGGATTTGAAATAAGTAAAACTATCAGTCTTAACGACCCCGCATATTTTAACTACAGACAGTCTTTATTGGATAGAGACCAAGCTAATATGGAGCTTCAACAAGGATACTCTGACTATGTCTATCAGGTAATGCAAGCCTATTTAGAAGTGCTTTCTACCACAAAACAAAAAAATGCACTGGAAGAAAACCTCGCTATTCAAACTCGAGTGTTTGAGCAAAGCGAAGTTCTTCAACAACTTGGCAAAACCACTCCTTTCGAAGTAAAACAAAGTGAAATCGCCGTTATGAACTCGCAAATTAGTATCATAAAACTGAACAATACCATTGCTAATGCTCGGGCAAAGCTTTTTGCTCTGGTGAATATGCAAGATGAGGGATTTCCTATTGCGGATTTAGAAATCGATATCGCAAAGGAAATACCGCCTTATAGTGCTGCAGATATTATTAGCATTAAGGTATTGGAACAATCCTTAAAAAAAATTGACTTAAACATATTTCAGAATAAACTCAGTTATCTCCCTCGTATCAATCTTTCCTATGGATTCTCGCGCCGAGTTTACGGAGAAGATTTTGATTTTGACAATTACAGCACTGTCCATAGTGTTGGCTTAAATCTTTCCTATTCCATCTGGAATTTCTTTACCAATAGAGAAAACAGCACTCGGCAAAAAATCTCGCGCCAAAACACTCAGCTAAACATTGATGATCTAGAGGATCAAAGTTTACGTAACTACAACAACTATGTCCAAGAACTAGAATACCTTTTGCGCTTGGACGAATTGTACTCTGAAAAGCTGGAACAATCTTCTCAACAAATACAAATTGCTGAAGAGCGATATCGCTTGGGTATCATTCAGCTCTTAGAACTGGATAAAACCCGTACAGAATACATTGATGCAGATATTCAATACAATGCTAACCGATATCAGATAATAATGAAACAAGAAGAGATAAATCATCTTCTTTCGCGCAAGATTTTAGGAAAATGGTAAAAATGAAAAAATATATAAAATACATCTTGATTGTAATAGTCATTATAGCAACCGTGCTTATAATATCGCATTATCGCAAGGCAAAAAGAGCCCCTCAATGGAGAACTGATAGCCCAGGCTTGGGCTCTGTAAGGGAAATTGTTACTGCTACAGGTTCATTAAACCCATATGTTTTGGTGAATGTAGGTACCGAAGTTAGTGGAAAAATCGAAAAACTCTATAAGGATTTCAACGATGTAGTACGGAAAGGAGATTTGCTTGCCAAATTGGATACTGAAATTTTGGCAACGTCTTTAGAAGCTGCTAGAGGGGATCTGGTTAAAGCCCAAACCTCTCTCGAAGAAGCTGAATTGGATTTTAACCTACAAAGCGAATTGTTTGAACGTGATATGAGTCCCGAATACGATCTAAAAAAAGCAAGATTTCGCGTTCAAACAGCACAACAAAACCTCGCCAATGCCAGACTCAGTTTACAGAGAGCCGAAAAAAACCTCGCCAATGCCCATATAACCAGCCCTATTGATGGAGTTATTGTCTCTAGGGCTGTCGATGAAGGTCAAACAGTTGCAGCCAGCTTAAACTCACCCACATTATTTATTATAGCCAATAATCTTGATAGAATGCAAATCATTGCTGGAGTTGATGAAGCAGATATCGGAAAAATTCTTGTTGGAATGCCGGTTGAATTTTCTGTTGATGCACATCCTAATCAGCGATTTGAGGGCTCTGTGCAACAAATAAGACTTAATCCCTCTACAGAATCCAATGTTGTAACCTACAGCGTTGTTATCGATGCCAGTAATCCCA
>JAJBBD010000156.1 GCA_020532355.1 Candidatus Cloacimonadota bacterium
GTTGGGTGAAAGCATCCAATTGGCAAAACAAAACAACAAGGAGTTGCTTGTAGCCACCGAAGAAATATCCAAAGCAGATGAACAATATCGAGACGTGCGAGGCAGTTTATTGCCCCAATTGAATCTTCAGGGCTCATATTCGCTTTCTAAAACATATCTGCCGGATTCTGCAACCGGAGAGATTCCCAGCGTTAGTTCGATGCTGGATGATAATGAGGCAACAGATACCGATAAACTAATTGCCGGAGCATTGGATGGAATAGTGGGGGGAATGATGCCTTCCTCACCTCAAAAGGAAGGTTCATTGGCTATGCAATTAAAGATGGATCAAGTTCTGTTCTTGGGTGGAAAGTTAATAAACGGCATCAAGGCAGTGGATAGATATCGCAGCATCCAACGCCTCAACTATAGTGTAAAAGAACAAGATATTGTGTTAGAAACTACTAATATGTTTTATCAAACACTTTTAGCCCAAAAAGTAGTACAGATACAGGAAGAAGCATTATCTACTGCGCGCAAGCACCTAAATCGAGTGGAACTGCTTGCACAGGAAGGTCAGGTTTCTGAATTTGATTTGCTTAGCGCCAGACTCGAGGTGGCAAAACTTGAGCCGGGATTGCTACAAGCCCAAAACAATTATAGTTTAGCTCTTACCGCTTTTCGCAGGCAACTTGGCTCTGAACAAAGCGAATTGATCCCCGAAGGAGAATTTGTATTACCCAATATTCCCGATTTGACTTTGCAAGAAGCTCAAAGTATTGCCGCAGAAAATAGAATTGAGCTGGAATTGCTTGATATAGCAACCCAAGTTAAGCAGTTACAATACAACGCCGAGCGCAGCAATTTTTTGCCGAATATTGCCCTTAGTGCCAGCGCATCTTTGTATTCTGCCGCTGATGAATACCGCATCGAATCCGATGATTTTGGCACTCAATACTCGGTAGGCATTGGCTTTAGTTTGCCCATCTTCACGGGTCTTTCCAATCGCAGCAAAGCAAGTTATGCAAAACACGATCTTGCTATCGCCAAGCTTGAACAAGAAAATAGTAAGGAACTTATCCGTCTTCAAATAAAACAGAATCACCAAAAGCTACAATATGCTTTGCAAAACTATGAAGTGCAAGAACAGAATATTGCCATGGCTGAGCGAAATCTGGAATTAGCCCAACTTCGCTTTGACAATCAAATGGGAATTCAACTGGAAGTATTTGATGCACAAACAACTCTGGCTTCCATTCGCCTTCAATTCATTAGCGCTGTATATGAAGTAATAAGCGCAGAACGAGAATTCACAAAATCCTTAGGTTATAAATTAGCAGTGGAGTAAGATAAATGAGAAAGATAACAACATATTTAATAGTGGCAATAAGCCTTGTATTTCTACTTAGCGCATGTGGTAAGAAAAAGCAGGATGCCAAAAGCATGGATCAACTTCACGAAGAACTTGGTATTCCGGTTCGAGTTGTTGAAATAGCAAAAGACACATTTATACAGCAATTAAGATACAATGCCACTCTTAGAGGCATCAAAGAATCTACAGTTCAAGCGATGCTTGGCGATGTGGTAACAGGCATCAAAGCCAAAGTGGGCGATAGAGTAGAAAAGGATTCTGTGATTGTTACATTTCCACACAATAGTCCTTCTGCCCAATATGAGCAGGCAAAAACCGCATTTAACAGCATCGACGCTACTCATGAACGCATGCTGAGATTGTATCAGCAGGGCGCAATTTCGGTGCAGGATTATGAAAACGTTAAAACTCAATGGGAAGTATCTAAGGCAAATCTGGAATCCAGCGAACAGATGGTTTTCGTTAAAGCCCCCATTAGTGGTGTGATTACCGATATAATGGTGAACGTTTCCGAAAAAGTTTTCCCTGGAAAAGATCTCTTTACGATAAGCTCTACAAATGGATATAAGGCCACATTAATGGTACCTGAAGGGGAAATCGACAAAGTAAAAAAAGGCGGGATTGTCAAAGCAAGATGGAGCGACATTGAAATAAGTGGAAGAATATCTGAAATAGCCATGGCGTTGGATCCTGCTTCCAAAGCTTTTCGCGTCGAAGCTGAATTTCCTCAATACCGTAATGATCTTGCTTTTGGGATAACCGCTGAGCTTGGCGTACAAGTATTGCGCTTGCCAAATGTGATAATCGTAGATCGTCATCATTTGGTTAGAGAAAACGGAGAAGCATTTGTTTGGTTGGCGCGCGACAATAAGGCCACTAAGGTGCCTGTTACTACAGGTGTTACCGATCAATTGAAATACGAGATTACAGAGGGACTGCAAGAAGGAGATCTGCTTATTACTGAAGGCATAAAATCTCTTACTGAAGGTGCCAAGATTCGGATTATAGAAGGTAACTAATATGTTTTTAGCAAAAATATCCATAGACCGGCCAGTAATGGTAACAATGGCAATATTGGTCTTTGTGGTGTTTGGTGCAATGGCATACATGGAAATGCCCTTGAATTTGATGCCGGATGTGGAACTCCCCTACGTTTCCATCATGACAGTGTATTCTGGCGCCGGACCTCGCGAAGTGGAAACTCAGGTTACCGCAAAATTGGAAGAAGTAGCAGCTACAGTCCCCCAAATTGACTATATCCAGAGCTATTCCATAGAAAACGTATCGATCATATTGGTCGCATTTGAACAGGGAAAAGATATTAATGTAGGTAATTCTGAAGTTAAGGATAAAGTAGATGGCGTATTGAACGATTTACCGGATGGAGTAGATCGACCATCGGTACAGAAATTCGATTTCAGTGCCTTCCCCTTTATGGATTTAGTGCTTTCGGGAGATATGGACAGTCGCGAACTTTACGAATTGGCAGATGGTCAGCTCAAAGAGCGACTCTCTCAGATCGAAGGTGTGGCTCAAGTTAGCATCAACGGTGGAGCCAAACGGGAGATTGGCATAGAAGTGCCCAATCGCGTGGTATTTCAAAACAGCATCTCCCCTACTTTATTAAACCAAATTCTTGCGGCACACAATATGGATATGCCAGCCGGAACTTTTATTAGTGGAAACCAACAGTATTCTGTACGCTTAAAAGGTGAATTTTCCAGTGTCCAGGATATTGCAAATCTGGATATTCCCACTATGTCTGGCCCCAAAAAGCTCGGTAGCTTGGCAAATGTGATTGACGGACAAGAAAAAGTTACCCAAAAAGCTACATATTTCAATGTAAAAAACCAAGTTGCGGATAACAATATCATCCGGCTTTCGATCACAAAAAGTTCTGACGGAAACGTGGTTAACATTGCCGAACAAGTTAGGAAAGAACTCCCGGCTTTGCAATCGGAATTACCACCTAATACGCTGTTGAATGTAATTCGCGACGATAGCGAGTTTACGCGTTCTACCGTTGCGGATACTCTGAATACGATATGGATGGGAATCCTACTTACGGGTCTTATTCTCTTGCTCTTCTTGCATGACCTCCGCTCCACAATAATTGTTGCACTTTCGATGCCAATATCGATTATCTCCACCTTCATATTCCTCCAAGCTGCTGGATTTACTCTTAATATGCTTACCCTTACCGGCTTCTCTACAGCGGTAGGAATACTGGTAACCAACTCTGTGGTTGTTATAGAAAATATTTTCCGCCACAAAGAGATGGGAAACGGACGCAAGGAAGCATCTTTCAAAGGAACGGCAGAAATAACGATTGCAGTATTGGCCTCAACACTCACAAACATCGTTGTATTCTTGCCAATGGCAAGCATGAAGTCTATGGTGGGAGGCTTCTTGAAGGAGTTTGCCCTCACAGTTACTTTCGCCACAATTTTCTCTCTGATTTCTTCGTTTACTATCACCCCCATGTTGGCTTCTATCATCATTCCGGACAAAGCTAAGACCAATAAATTCGGGTTGAGATTCGACCGTATCTTCGATCGTTTTTCGGATTATTACCTGCGGTTTATGCGCTTTGTATTGCGCAACAAAGGCACCAGCATTGGTATCTTGGTGGTTTCTGTATTGATGCTTTTTGCCAGCTTCTTATTGGTTCCGGGATTAGGATTTGAACTAATGCCGGCAATGGACCAGGGCAATGTGACTGTTAGCGTTGAACTTCCAGAAGGAGTTAGCCTAGATGAGACTGCGAAAGTTGTTGAGGAAGTTAACCAACGTGTATCCAAGCACAATGAAGTTGAACACGTTGTAAGCAACATCGGCTCTCAAGGCTTCATAAATACAGCTAGTAATGTTGCCAGCACAGACGTTAAATTGGTTGATGCAGACGACCGATCTTTGACTACGTTGGATATGGTTGGCGTTATCACCAAAGATTTGGCAGATATCCCCAATGCCATTATTAAGGTTAGTGATCAGAGTAATGTAGGCATGGGTGGTTCTGGTATTAGCTTTTTCATTCAAGGACAAGATCAAGATGTGCTTGAACAGCTTAAAATTGACGTTATGGATCAGATTCGAGACATACCCGGACTCCTGAATGTTGATAGCAGCTCCAGACCTGGCACCACCGAACTTACACTCTACCCCAAACGCGAAAAGCTGGCAGAAATCGGTGCTACGGTCTACGATTTAGCCATCGCCCTCAGAACCAGCATCGAAGGCATGGTAAATACATATTATCGTGAAAGCGGAAATCAATACGATATCAGGCTAACCATGCCCGATGAAGACGTAAACCATCCCGATAAGATTATGAACATGAGCATGGTAGTAAACGGCCAAAGCTATTTGCTATCCCAATTAGTAGATATCAGCTTTGCAGCCGGAGTATATCAGCTTATCCACGTAGATCGTTACAAATCAATCGAGATAACCGGTAACGCCGCCAAAGGATTCTCAACCGGTCAATTGAACGGCGAAATTACAAAAAGATTGAATAACCTACAACTTCCCAACGGTTACAGAATTAGGTGGGGCCAGGAAGCTGAAATGTTAAATGAAACTATGGTGGATATGATCAGAACTTTTCTAATTGCAGTATTGCTAACTTATATGCTGCTTGCTGCTATTCTGGAAAGCTTCACACAACCACTTATAATATTGGCTACCATACCTTTGGCCATTATTGGAGTTATATTAGCACTCTTTTTCTCCGGAGTGGGAATCAATATCTTCTCGATGCTGGCAATCATAATGTTGGTTGGCATTGTGGTAAATAACGCTATATTAATATTAGACTATGTAAATGTGAAGCGCAAAGAAGGTATGTGTTCTCACGATGCATTGTTAGAAGCCGGAAAGATGAAACTAAAACCAATTATTATGAGTACACTATCTATAGTTATCGGAATGCTACCGATGGCATTGGGTGTGGGCTCAGCGGGTAAAGAATTTCGTATGTCTATGGGTATTGTATCCATTGGCGGATTAGTTGTTTCTACCCTCCTAACCTTAATTGTAATTCCGGCATTTTATTATTTGAGCACTCACAATGAAGTAAATAAGGAGATATGTAATGAACAGAATCGTTAAGCTCGTAAGCATGGCTCTTGTAGCCATCATTCTCACCGTTGGAGTGGCAGGTTGTTTTGGAAACTTTGCCGCAACCCGCAAAGTGTATGAATTCAATGAAAGTTTCGGTAACAAATGGATGAACCAAATCATGTTTTGGGTACTTTCTTTTGTCCCAGTGTATAATGTGGCAGCTTTTGCAGATGTCGTTTTATTTAACACAATCGAGTTTTGGACTGGCAGCAACCCAATCGCCATGGGACCCAATGAAGAGGTAATTAAATATGCCAATCAAGATGGTAAAAACCTCAGGATTACAATACGTCAAAACGAAATTAGAGTAGAAGATGTCGACAATCCCGCAGAAGAGCTTGAACTCAGCTACAAACCCCTAGAAAGAAGCTGGTACTATCATAGCGATAGTGGTATGGTTAAGATTGCCACTCTTTCCGATAATCAAGCCGATTTCTTTGCTCCTTCAGGTAAGACATACACCTTGAACCAAGCCAAATAAAGAAGGTTTTCATGATTGATAGAGAAAAACTCGAAGCAGTATTAGATAAAGTTCGCCCCGCAATTCAAGCTGATGGTGGTGATGTTGAACTTATCAATATAAGGGAAGATAACGTGGTAGAAGTCCGTCTCAAAGGCGCTTGCAATGGCTGTCCCATGGCCACTCTTACCCTAAAAGCAGGAATTGAACGTATTGTGAAAGAAGAAATTCCAGAAGTAATGGAAGTAATCTCGGTATAATAATCAATATATTCTGCCCCCTCTTTTTTCGAGGGGGCATTTTTATTTATTCATCCATTAGCAAGTTGTGGGCATTATAGGTGAAGGATGCAATCCTGAATCAATAGCCATACCCATTGTATTAAGGTAAAATTCTGATAGCAGACTCTTAACAAACATCATGAGCCTTGTGCAACAGTATTAATTTGCAATAGACTACATCTCATTGAGGGCAGATTGTATTTGCGAGCGCAATGTTTCGGCAAGAGCATGTTTATCGTTGTAGATGTGATCTTGAGGCAAAATTGGATCCAGTACTTTGAGCTTTAGTACAGTTGGATGGATTTTTTTATCTATCTCGTAAACACGCCAACTTCCCTTAATTGCCACGGGGACAATTGTGGCTTTTGCTATTACCGCCAGCTTAAAGCTACCCAAATGAAAGCGTCCCATCTCGTCACCTCTGCTTCGCGTTCCTTCTGGAAAAATAACCAAAGGATGACCTTGCTCAATAACGGCTGCACTTTTTGTGAACGATGCCATCGCATTTCGAGCCGACGCTCGATCTATAAAAACGCAGGGAATTTCGTGCATCCACCATGACAACACGGGAATCTTGAAGAGTTCTTGTTTAGCTATAAATCCCGTGGGACGTCCGATAAAGCCCAGCACCAAGGGAATATCGAACATCCCTTGATGATTGGCTACAAAACAAATCTGTTTGTGCCCTGGTAGCTTGTCCAAATCGAAAGTCTCAACTTGGGAGCCGGTACTAAGTACTGTTGTTCTCCCCCAAAATCTCACACAAGCATTTACCACTTTCCGATACGCCGTTTTAGGCAACAGTATCTTACAAACAATCAGTAAAAAGTAGCCTAATAAACATAGGAACATAAAGAAGATAAACCAAATTTTCCAAAGCAACGATTTCATAATATCTCCTTTAGTAACTTAAGGTTACCCATTCTTCATATATATCTTTAAGCGATGTTACCCAACCGCCGCTGCGTAAAGCACTGCGAATAGTTTTATAATACAAAGCGCCCCATCCGGGATAATCCACAGGATCAAATGAAGTGTTATGCCAAAGCAGTGACAAATGCGATTGATACTGGCCTGCCACCGATATCAGGCGTTTAAGTGTAAGCCAAGCTTCTCGGCGGCTTAAGCTCATGGCTTTGTGTGAGTACAAGGTTGTGTCCATTACGATAAGGGGGATTTCCAATACACGAAACGGTCTATTTTCAGCTAAGTTAAATGGATAGAATGGAAAAGAGATACCCGCTCTAAATCCAATGTTTTCCCAATATCCCAAAGTACTATCGTACTTAATACCTGCTGCTTCCAAAGTTGCAAAACTCTTCTGATAATCAAAATGCAGATAGTGAGTTCTAAATCCGGATACAATGAAACCCAATGCCTCTAGGCGTTCCATTTCAGTTTTAAGCACATCAAGATCAAAGGCAGATTCCGGCGAACCATGCAACCCAACATCTTCCTGCCCCAATAAATCTATTATCTCTTCGCGGATAGCCATATCTGTAATATAATTCTGGCGCTTATCTTCGAATTGGTCGCTTGCTAATAGAAACCAAGTAGATCGAACATTCATATCGGTTTCTTTATGCAAGATGCTTTGCAGCTTTTTGAAATGGTTATAGGCAAATCTTTTATGCAGATAGTGTCCCAGAAGTTTATAGGCTGCATTAACAGGACGTTTATACATGGTTTGCAGATTATACTTAAAAGTATCAGAAACTGTATCGGGCTCCCAATACCGCCAATAATCGATATCGTGAGAAAGGCTTAACACAAATTTGCGGTCTTCTTGCCAGTTGATATCTCTAATGAATTCTGGTAATACCTGTTGAATAGCATAGAGTAAAGCATTACAATAGATATCTACCACCGGCGTTTCGGTAAAATCCCATCGGTATTGCAGACTTTCCTTAAAATCTACTCTCCCCTTGGGTAAGCCAAGATTGCTAAAAATATACTCATGCCAACAGGTAAGAAAGTAGAACCCGCTGGCCACAATGTCCTTACGCAAAATACATATATCTTGCGAAAAGGAAAATATCGCACCGCCCATAGAAAACAAAAATGGCAAATGGATATTCTTGAATCTGCAGAAATTCACTCGATCAAGCGGATACAGCTCTCGTTTTTCGAAGAAATCTGCAGTTTCTGGATCGAAATGGATCTGGACCGGATAGTCTCTTTGAGTGCGAGGTCCATAATATAGATGTGTCGCTTCAAAGTGAGTTCCGTAAATAAACTTTGGATTTAGCCTGAGAATGTAGCAGTAAGTCCGCAATACAAACTCTGCCTTGGGAATATATTGCTCCGGCAAGTTTAGCAAAATGTTAATATTTGGATATCGCTCCATAGTTTTACGAGTTTTTAGCCGGCATAATAAGTGCTTTTAAAACCTGAGCCACATCCGAAACAAAGGTGATCTCCATTCCAGATACTATCTCCTCATCAAAATCCTCAATACTTTCTTTGTTCTCTTCTGGTATAACTAATTTCTTGATTCCAGCACGCTTAGCTGCCAGCATCTTCTCCTTAAGCCCGCCAATAGCCAACACTTTGCCCTGCAAAGTTACTTCGCCGGTCATGGCAATATCGTGCTTCACTTTTTGTTGCATAAACAAAGAAGCAAGTGCAGTTGTAAGAGTTATTCCGGCAGATGGACCATCCTTAGGCACAGCTCCGGCGGGGAAATGGATATGAATATCGTAGCTGGAGAAATCTTTGGCATCAATATTGAGCTGCTGATGGTGTGCCTTCAAGTAGCTAAGGGCGATGCGGGCAGATTCCTTCATCACTTCTCCTAACAATCCGGTTAGGACTACTGCGCCCTTACCCGGCATGCGAGTAGTTTCACAAAACAGGATTTCTCCACCATAAATGGTCCACGCTAAGCCTGTAGCGACACCAATTTCGGGTTTGCGGTTTGCCATCTCTAAGTTATACTTATGGGGTCCCAAATAGGTGCCCACATCTTTGGTTTTGATACTCCAAGGCCCCCTTTCACCAAGTGCGGCTTCGCGGGCTATCTTGCGGAATATGGAACCAATCCGGCGTTGCAAATTGCGCACTCCGGCTTCGCGCACATAGTATCTTATTAGTTCTTGCAGTGCACCTTTGGTGATGTTAACGTTCAGCTCGCCCAATCCATTATCCTCTTTTTCGCGAGGAATTAAATAGCTTTTGGCAATAGCTATCTTATCGTGCTCTAAATAGCTAGTAAATTCGATGATTTCCATGCGGTCACGCAGGGGTGGAGGTATTGTTTCCAGAGAGTTTGCAGTTGTAATAAACATCACTTCCGATAGATCGAAGGGCAGATTTAGGTAATTGTCCACAAAACTGTTGTTTTGTTCTGGATCCAGCACTTCCAGCAATGCCGAAGCCGGATCCCCTCTAAAATCACGTCCAAGTTTATCGATCTCATCTAGCATAAACACGGGATTTGCAGTGCCTTGACGCTTGATTTCGTTAATAATCTTGCCTGGCATTGCGCCAATATATGTCCGGCGGTGACCCCTTATTTCTGCTTCGTCATGAATTCCTCCCAAAGACATTCGGATAAACTTGCGATTCAGGGCTCTTGCCACCGATTTTCCGATAGAAGTTTTGCCCGTACCAGGAGGTCCTACAAAACACAAAATTGGTCCTTTCAGCTGACCCTTAAGTTTTTTAACCGCAATAAATTCCAATATGCGCTGTTTAGGCTTTTCCAAACCATAATGATCTTTGGTAAGTACTCGTTCAATTTTCTTGAGATCCAATCTATCTTTGCTATATTTTGTCCAAGGCAGGTTTACTATCCAATCCAGATAATTGCGAATCACGCCATATTCACTAGATGCAGGTTGCATAACCGATAAGCGCTCTAGTTCGTCTTTAGCAACATCTTTAACATACTCAGGCAATTTGTTTTTCTCGATTAACTCTTGCCATTTGTAGATTTCTTTACTCACCTCATCGGTCTCACCCAGCTCGCGGCGAATGGCATCCATCTGCTCGCGCAGATAATAACGACGCTGATCTTCATTCATCTCCAATTGGATATTACTGCGAATGTGGTTTTCTACACGCATTTGGCGAATAAGCTCGGCAAGGCAATTATTTAGATACTTATAGCGCTGCTTCAATTCTACCAATTCCAGTAATCTCTGTCGATCCGATATCTGAAGCTCAATATTTCCGGCAATAATATCGGCCACTCTGCCACTCTGCTTAATATTGGAAAGTCCTGCAATCATCTCACGGTTTAGCAAACTACTTTCTTGAGAGATTTTATCCAGCAACTCTAAGGCGATAGTTCGGTATGCCTGCACTTCCATGTCGTCGTTCACAGGTTCTTGAATCACCTCAACATCCACCATAATAAATGGTTCATGCTGTGTAGCACGCTGCATACGAATGCGCGAGGTACCTTGCAACAATAAGCTGATGCTACCATCCTGATTACGCAGCATCCGTAAAATAGTTACGGCTGTGCCAATGCTCTCCAGTTGCTGAGCATCGCCTTCGCCTCCTCTATCCAAGAAATATGCCATCAATTTATCGTTCGAAAGCGCATGATCTATCACAAGCTTGGATTCCTCGTCCGTTACCACAAGTGGCATCAACAAGTAGGGAAACATTACCACGTTATTCAAATGCAGAACGGGTAAGGTTCTGGGAATCCTGCTGTTACTGTCTTCCATTTTGCACTCCTTGATTTTACTCTTTATATATGGATAAAGCATTTCTTTTAAAAGGCAAGATTCAGATTATCGGGTATTTTGACAAGAGATATTTTTGCCATCTCACTTTGTTCGATTTCTTTTATTCTTTTCTTGTTAACTCTACAAATGCAAGCGACAAACTCATTCTCCCCTAAAAAGATAAAGCTGCCAATAGCGTAACTTCATCCAGAGATCATCGGGTAAGGAGGGATAATCTCCCGACAAACCCAATCTAAAGCCTGTATATGGAATTGAGGAATGAATTGGAAACAATTGAAATAGTCTTTATTATCAAGCAGGAAAAATGGTGGCTGACTTAACATATTCCGGCAACTTTGCCGCCACTGCCAAGCTGGAGTTTGGCAGCCCAAATGTTTTGCCCATTAATCGAAATATGAAATTGGGGCTTAGTTCTTTAATGCTTATGTTTCTTTTTTATATCTTTAGCTCGGTAGGTGAATGCTTTTTCCACCGGTACCGTATAGAGTAGTGCCATAGATTCATTTTCGAAGCATCCGGTTTTAGTAAGGACATTGGCAATATCTGGAACCAGATTGCTTGGTACTATCATTTTACAAACTTCGCGGATATTGCGTCTTGTATCCAAGTTATCATCTAATTTTACATATTTGATCTTACAAATTGTTGCACCCGGAGCTCCGCTACTCATTGCCGCTTCAGTAAGAGATATCCCGCGTCCTTCTTCGCAAATAAGGTTCAATTCCGCAAGATTGTACAGGTAATCGTGGCGTTTTGTAGCCTCTGTTTCCAAGCTTGATTTTCTCCATTCCATGCCACCTTTAAGCGAATCTATGGCGGAAACCATCTGTTCTAGACTGGCAGCCTGATCTATTCTGGAGCGTGATATCTTGGTATTTACAATGCCTTGCTTGATAGGATACAGATATGCTATTCCTCTACCCGGTTCATCTAATTTTGCTTCTGAAATATAAAGTTCCATTACCGGATTTGTATCGTGTTTGCTAAGCACGAGATTGACGAGTTCTTTCTGAGGAGGAATAGTTATACGAAAAAGCCCCAGTTTATCTCTTACTCCAGAGCCTTCTCCATAAGTAGTAGCGGGTACACTGGCTCCAAAATTGAGTGATATTCGCGCAATTTTATCACCTTCTCCCCGTTGCACCACACAAGATATTCCGGTTAACTGACGGTAAAAATTATCTGCTTGTTTTGCCTTAAAATGAATTTCTTGCGCCAAATCATAATCTGGATGTTTGGCAATAACGCTAATATCTTGGCTATAGATGCTACCTTTACCAGGAGAATATAAATCGTATTTTTTGGCAATGTAGCTTAGCACCGATCTCTCATCATCCTCATCGGTAAAGAAGCTAACAATCTCGATGGGATAGGTCAACAATGCTCTACGGCTAAAAATCCCAGTTACAGGTACAATTTTATCAAGGATGGAATTTCTACCTACTTCCACAAAAAAGTGACGAATCCCAAGAGCCAATAAATCTTCAACAATAGATTTTGATACAACCTTAGGAGTGATGATACAAATCTTTACCAAACTCATAATGCCACATCCTCAGCAGCAAGCTCCTGCTTATCTGGTTCTGCATTGGTTAAATAGATTCTTCGCTTGTAATTTACGTATATGCCCATCCCCAATACAGATATAATTGGGCAAGCTGAAGCCAGTGAAAGGATGCCAAATCCTTCTACCACTCCAACTTGAGACCCTATCCCCAAGCCCATTGACAGCACCAAAGGAACAGTTATAGGTCCGGTTGTAACTCCGGCACTATCCCAGCCAATATTTACAAATTCTTCTGTGGAATACTTCGTAAAAACTAACAGGATTACATACAAAGGTAGCAAAAACCAATATAGAGGAACATCCCAGATAATTTTAACTACTCCTAGCATAATTCCAGCCCCTACTCCAAAAGCAACCGATTGAATAAGTTGAGTCTTTCTGAATGCTCCTGCAGAAATATCCTCAACCGTAATTCCTAAAGCATTAAGCGCTGGTTCTGCCAATGTAGCGCTATACCCTAAAACAAAGGCAAAAAATAAGACCACAAGAATCCCTGCTATGCTATAGGCATGTTTACCAAAAAGCGGGCCTCTTTGAGGTATATAGCGATACGCTTGCCGCTCTTTATCATGTAGCTCTGCTTTGTAGGGTACAGTTAAGATTTTCCCATGTTCCTCATAATAAAAAAACTCTTTCGTTTCACCATTTGCCATAATAGCGGTATTGACATTATCGGCATCAAATCCATTAATTATAATCTGATCTTGGGGATATTCCATAGCAGTAAAAGAAACGGGAAGATTGGAGCCCACCTGATCACCTAATTTAGAGAGCCCTAACTCTATTCCTCCTCCAAACATCGCCATACCCAAAATAGCAAATACCAATCCCAAAACTACTTCATCCGGACGCACCAGCCGCTCTTTAAGAATAAAATATAGAACCGCTAATAGAAACAGGGATAGAGGAACTATTGCCCTTAGCGCATTGATTGTGTTTCGTTTTAGTTTGTTAATAGCACTTTTACTATCGATAGCAAATTCATTGGCTTCTATATCGTTAAGCTCGCTACTAAGAAGCTTCTGGTTCTTAGCCTTAAGCTGCTCGGATCCGTTTTCTTCGAGCCACTTACGAAAACCGATTTTAGAGCCAAAAACTTCGCGAATTCGATTTTCATCAGCAGAAATATCTGCAACATAACCCATCAAAGCATCTTGATTACCGTCGAACATCTGCAATTGAGCAATATAACTTGCCTTTCCAATTGCATAATCTTTCATTTGATGTTCATTTTCGAACAGAAACCGACTATTTGGGTTATCTTTAGAAAAAAATGCATTATCCGGTCCGGGGAGAGGTACCTTGAAAGACATAACTATGCCCAATACTATTACGGCTATAACCGGAGCCAAAGAAGCAAGCGTTACAACTCCAAAGCCCCCTTCGGTATTCTCGCCGCCGCGATTGGCAACATGGCTAATTCCAATACCTAAAGCCAATACTAATGGTACCGTAACGGGGCCAGTAGTTACACCTCCACAATCCCAAGCTAAGCCCAGAAGATATCGTAAGTTAGGATTTAGATATGCATATGTGGAAAGACCTATAAGTAAACTGATCATGATGTATATATAGGCTTTAAGAGAATGCCCCTTTATGAAGCGAATCATGCCCATAACAAGCGCAATGCCTACTCCAACTCCAACCGCAGCGACCAAATAACCGGCGTATTTGTTTAGGAGTAGGAAAAGTAGCGGTGCTTCCCATGCCAAGATAGAACTCCCGGCAACTTTCAGCACGCTTATGGCTGGTTCGGCAAATGTGGCTCCAAGCCCCAGAATAAAGGCAATTATAAGAATTGAAGACACTCCAACCTTTTGGGGTAATCGAATACCTATCTCCTCACCCATAGGCATTATGCCTAAGAGCAATCCTTCCATGAAGAAAGTTAATCCAATTATAACCATCACCATGCCAAAAGTGATGGTAGAAGCATCGATAAATGGTATTCTCAATACGATGCTTTGAAATAGCAACAGATAAATAATAATGCCTGCCACTGCCCTGACCTGCTGAGTAACTTTTTTACGGATATAGCGCAAGATTAAGCTGGTCGCTTCTTTCGTACTGATCTTAAACTGGCGCTTATGTGCTTTGGCTCTATCCATCAATTATACTCCGGATTTATGTCTTAAAGCAAGATTCATTCTTACTCGACATTATATTGTGTTGCTATCTTGCCACAGGCAAATCCACAAAAAACGAATGATAAGATGCCTGTTTTCTA
>JAJBBD010000157.1 GCA_020532355.1 Candidatus Cloacimonadota bacterium
GATAATTATGATTATAATCCTCTTTCCGGCTCTGTATTCCTTTATTCTCTACCGTCGGTCTCGATAGCTTTTATTTGTTCAAAATTGATTGAAAGGCAATTGCATAAGGTGTAGCCTTATACTTTAAAGTAGTCAGCAATTAATTGAATTTAATATTTACACTGGAGGAGAAGTATTTAGCCAGATAGTACTGCATGCTAATTCATCGCCTTAGACTAACACTAGATATGATTCAAGCTGAGATTCTCCTGTAAGTGCGGGATCAAGATGGCTTGATTCTTCCTTATGTTTTGCTTGAGGCACTGAGGAGAGCGAGTGAAAACACTTGACAGAAAATCTAAATTATATAATTCTTACTTTACAAAGATTAACGAGCTTAATCTAAAGGGGGAAGTATGACGCCCAAAGACGCTTGTGAAAACATCGGAATTTTCCAAGGTTTAACCGAAGAAGAAGTAACAACCTTCGCCTCAGACTTGCAGAGGATTAAATATGCCAAAGGTTCACAGATTATTACTGAGCATGATTCTGCGGATACTCTATATTTTATTTGTAAGGGTAAGGTGAAAATTAGCAAGAGTTTAAAGAATCAAGAAACTCCATCTGCAGATTTAACTACATTGGAGCCGGGAGAATTCTTTGGAGAGATGGGCATTATCAACGAGCAGCCACGTAGCGCCACCGTTGTGGCCATAGACGATGTTGAGTTATTGGTAATTCCTAAGGATGTGTTTGTAAGCATTTCGTTTAAATATCCGGAAGTAATGTTTAACTTGATGCGCACGATATCGGGCAGGTTGCGAGATACAAATGAGCGATTTGTGAGCTTGATGGATGAGATGATAAGTAAAAATCGCTTGATGGCGATTGGTATGGCTGCCAGCAAGATCATCCACGATATCAAAACGCCGCTAACGGTAATTGTATTAACCGCTCAGCTAATTGAGAATCTCTTTCCGGGAAGTGGCGAGTTTAGCCAAAGTATAGTAAAACAAACTCGGCTTATAGATCAATTAGTGCGCGAGATACTAGATTTTGCTCGTGGTGTAGAGAGTGAACCGCTTATTCAGAAGGTGAATCTCAATAACTTTTTCGATGACTTGAGAGAGATTAATGAAGCTACGTTTAAGGGCAGGAATATCAGTTTTGTGGTCGAAAACAAAGTAAAAGATTTTGTGCATTTTGATGAAGCTAAAATACGCCGCGTATTGATGAATCTAATAAAAAATGCCAGTGAGGCAATGAGTGGTGACGGAGAAATCAAGATATTGGCTTCAGTATCTTCAGGATGGCTGCAAATAAGTGTTGTAGATAATGGTCCCGGAGTTCCTCCCAAGATTCGGGATGACATATTTGAGCCTTTTATATCTGAAGGCAAACAGCATGGCACAGGATTGGGTCTACCTATTTGCCGCAAGTTGGTTCAAGAGCATCGGGGGCGCTTGGAATATATCCCATTGGAGAAAGGCGGAAGCCGCTTCGATATTCGAATTCCCCAGAGTCTGTAATAAAAGTCTTGTCAAAAAAGAGCGCCAAAATAATTTGGCACACACAGCGAAATATTAAGGGACGGATTATCATGTCAAAAATATGCGATATTTGTGGAAAGTCAGCTCAAGTAGGAAACCACCGTTCACATGCGGTTAATGCTACTAAGCGTCGTTTCTATCCGAATTTACACGAGATACGCGCCATAGTGGATGGCGGGACCAAGCGCGTGAAAGTTTGTAGCTCTTGCCTCAAAGCTAATAAGGTTCGTAAAGCCGTATCCAGATAAGATACTTCTTACACTTAAGAGCTTTTTGAATAATCGGGAATTACGGTGAAGCCGGATTCCCTTTTTTAATTTTTAATAGCAATAAACCGCTTTATGGGGGTTATGTGTTGATTGAAGAAATCCGAGAGAAAGTAACGCAAAGCTCTGCCCATCTTACCGAAGTAAGAACTGAGATTGCTAAAACAGTAGTAGGTCAGGATGCTATAATCAGCCGTTTGTTGATTGCCATTCTGGCAGATGGGCATGTGCTAATAGAAGGAGTACCAGGCTTGGCAAAGACTCTAATTGTAAGCAGTTTAGCACAAAGTTTACAAGCTAGTTTTGCTCGTATCCAGTTTACACCCGATCTATTGCCTGCAGATATTACGGGGACCTTGATCTTTAACCAAAAGACTGCTGAATTCAGCCCCAAGAAAGGACCTATCTTTGCCAATTTCATTTTGGCGGATGAGATTAACCGTGCCCCATCCAAAGTGCAATCGGCATTATTGGAGGCGATGCAGGAGCGACAAGTGACTATTGGCGATAGCAGCGAACCTTTGCCCAATCCATTCTTTGTGATGGCTACGCAAAATCCCATTGAGCAGGAAGGTACTTATTCTTTGCCTGAAGCACAAGTAGACAGATTTATGATGAAACTAATAATTCGTTATCCTTCAATGGAAGATGAACGCAGGATCTTGAAGTTGATGGTTGATCCCCAACCGGTAAAAATAAATGCCGTGCTTTCTCCCCAACAAATAGCGTCTATGCGAGAAACCATGCATATGGTTTATATGGAAGAAAAATTGAACGACTATATTCTGCATTTGGTGATGGCTACCAGATATCCGCAGAGGTACCCCAGATTAAGTACTCTGGCTCCGCTGATAAGCTTTGGAGCAAGTCCTCGAGCTAGCATTAATCTTGCTCGTGCGGCAAAAGCGCATGCCTATTTAGAAGGTAGGGCTTATGTTATTCCTGATGATATCAAAGCTATTGGCAAAGATGTGTTGCGTCACCGCATTGTGCTTTCTTATGAAGCAGAGGCAGAGGAGATAAAGAGCGAAGAGATAATCGCTCGCATTTTGGATGAGATTGAAGTTCCCTAAATAAAGTTTACGCAGGAGAGAGCTTTGCATCTGCTAAGTACAGCCGATCTAATCAAGAAAATTCGCCGTTTGGAAATACAAACTAAAAATATCGTAAATGAGATATTCAGCGGTGAGTATCACTCCAGTTTTAGGGGGCAGGGATTGGAGTTTAGTGAAGTACGAGAATATCAGCCCGGCGATAATTACCGCGATATAGATTGGAATGTTTCAGCGCGCTTGGGTTTGCCATACATCAAGAAATATCGGGAAACTCGCGAATTGAATGTGGTTTTTTTGGTTGATGTATCGGGATCCCAGTTTTTGGGGACACAATATGCACTTAAAAAAGAACGCATTGCAGAAATTGTAGCTACGCTGGCATTTTCGGCGGTAGCCAATTCAGACCGCTGTTCCTTGATTATGTATTCGGACCGTCCGGAAAAGTATCTCCCACCCCGAAAAGGGCGTAATCGTGCTTTGGAGATAATCCGGGAAATTTTGTATTATGAACCCTCTAGCAGAGGCACTTCGTTGGCTGGAGCTTGTGAATATGCGGCGAAAATACTAGGCAAACGGGGGGTAGTGTTTCTGCTATCCGATTTTTTGGATAGTGGTTTTGAGAAACAAATGGGAATACTTGCTCAAAAACAGGATCTTATAGCACTTCAGGTAATGGATAAAAGCGAGATGGAGCTACCGGATGCCGGGATATTGAGATTTCGCGATCCTGAAACTGGAGCAGTGGGATATATAAATAGCTCTGATAAGCGTTTACGGCAAGCATACAAAGCCAAAGTTAGCCTAGAGCAAGAGAAATTGCAAGCCACACTCAAGAAGATGGCTTGCGACCATCTGTTGTTTTGTAATGAAGATTCGTATGTAAAGGTGCTGCGAGCCTTTTTTGCGTTGAGGAATAAGCGGAGGATGAGGTGAAGAAAGCTATTCTGGCAGTCTTTTTTGTGGCACTCTCACTAAGTATACATGCCCAAGTTACACAACATCTTACTGGCGTGGATAGCCTTAAGATAGGCAGCATGTTTCAGCTTAATATCCAAACTGATTTTCCCTTGCAAGAAGTTTTGATCCCGGACACCTTGAGTGCGTTTAGGGTTCTTGAGAAAAAGATTCGCAAAGATGGTAGCGGAAGTGTTGCCGAATTGAGCATAATTCCCTTAAGAACGGGGACTCTTTCCTTTCCCAAGCTAGAGTTGAAAAGCTCCAGAATAATCGGTAGCGGAAGTTCTACTGATGCTTTTAGGGTTTTTGTTTTACGTAGCAGAGCCGAGGCAGATACTTTGTTAAGAGATATTAAGCCACTCCGGTCATATCCTGCTCAGCTTCCTTTTTGGCTATATCCAGCCGTATTGCTGGTGATAGTTGTACTGGCAATAATGCTAATAATACTTGCCTTTAAGCAAAAAGCTCCCCAACGACAAGCCATTTTACCCAAACCAGTGCCCACAAAAGTAATAGCTCCACATCAGAAAGCACTTGATGCCCTAGAGGAGCTATGGCAAAGTGGATTGATGTATCGCAACTATTTGGAGTATCATTTTAGGCTATCCATGATTCTGCGAGAGTATTTGGAAGCGAGTTTGGGTTTTGGAGCAATTCAAATGACCACTGCCGAGATTGCCGAAAGCTTATTGGTACTTAAACCGCAATTTGATAAAGAGTACATCAATATCTTGCACTATTGTGACATGGTAAAATTTGCAAAAGTACAACCAGACTTAGAAGATATCTCCTTGCAAACCGAGAAGTTACGCTCAATTTTAAAAAGCATAGGAAGCAAGGTTCATGTTTAGATTTGCCCAGCCTTTGTATTTATTGCTTTTGTTGTTGATTCCCGCTTACTTATATTGGGAATTGGTAAGGCGTAAAGCACGCAGATTGGCATTACCGAGTAGCAGATTACAGTTAATGTTGCAGTTATCCGGCAAAAAATGGTATGGAGCGTATCTTTATCCAGGCTTAAGGGCGGCGAGCATACTTTTTTTAATACTTGCTCTAGCTCGCCCACAATGGGGTAATGCTTCCCGCTTGTTCAATAGACAAGGAGTGGATATCGCGATAGCCATGGATGTAAGTGGTTCTATGCTGGCTCTTGATTTTATGCCTCAAAACCGATTGGGTGCTGCGGTAAAAGTTGCCAAAGATTTTGTTTCGGGGCGACCCAACGATCGTTTTGCCTTGGTGGCTTTTTCGGAATATGCGATAAGCGCCAGCCCGCTTACCTACGATCATGCGGCAATTATGGGAGCACTGGATAAACTGGATGTAAATATGCAAGCTTCTGGAACGGCAATTGGCATGGGTTTGGCAAAAGCCGTTGCGCGCCTCAAAGATAGCAAGGCAAAATCTCGCATTGTTATTCTAATAACCGATGGCGTAAGCAATACGGGAGAAATAGACCCAATCTCAGCAGCCCGAATGGCGCAAGCATTAGGCATAAAGGTGTATCCCATCGGGGTTGGAAGCGGGGGAATGGTACCCTTTCCATATTCAGATCCTTTTTTTGGTACACGCAATATTCCTACTCTTATAGAATTGGATATGGAGAGTTTAAACAGAATTGCGGCAATAACTGGAACCAATGAGGCTGCCAAGGCTACTGATGCCGGAGAATTACGCAATATCATGCAAGAGCTTGATGCGCTTGAACGTAGTGAATTGAGCAGCAAGATAAACTACCGGTGGGATGATAAGTTCACCTTGCTTTTGTGGCCGGGATTGATATTATTGGCAATGGAAATTGTACTTAAAAGCATGTTTGTAGCAATTATGCCGGAGTAGAGCTACGATGAATTTATATGCAGCCAACAAATTGTTCTTGCTATTGATCATTCCACTTTTAGGCTTGATAATATTACGCTCGAGCAAGAGTTACGAACGCCGTTTTAAGCAATTTGCCGATCCGGAATTTATGCCCATATATCTTGCTCGTAGATCTCCATTCTATAGCGGATTAAAGCTATTTCTGTTGCTTATAGCTTCTTGTTTGCTGATTGTGGGGCTATCGCGCCCACAGTGGGATTATCGTGAACAAGAGTTTGATAGTGTGGGAATGGACATCATCTTTGCCATTGATGTTTCGCAGAGCATGGATGCAAAGGACATCCAGCCAAATCGTCTTACCCGCTCAATATTGCAGGTTTCGGCATTTATAGACCAGTTGCAGCAAGATCGCTTGGGTATTGTTTCATTTGCTGGAGCTGCCACTGTAGAATGCCCGCTAACAGATGATCATGAAGCGGTTAAGATGGTACTTAGAAGTCTCAGCACAGAATCTGCCGCGCGACCTGGAACAGATATAGGAAGGGCTTTGGATCTTGCCCGCAGTGCATTCAATGCCGGATCTGGGTCTGGAATTCTTATTTTAATCTCCGATGGTGAAGACATATTGGGAAATGCCATTTCAAAAGCTAAAGATCTTGCCGATAGTGGCGTTCGCATCTACACTATGGGGGTGGGATCTGATGAGGGCGCAATCATCACAAACCCTCATACCGGAGCAGAACATATAAGCCGGATAAATTCTGAAACTCTTGAGCGTATGGCCAAAGTAAGTGGGGGAGAGTTTTATCGCATAACACCATCAGCGGCAGAGATTCAGCTTGTACTTTCACGCATATATCGCAGTGAACATGAGCATGGAAAAACTCGTAAGACTTTTATGTATAAAGAGCAATATCATATTTTTGTAATTGCCGCTTTGCTTTTGTTGTCGTTTGAAAGTATGGTTTTGCCATATAAGAAAAAGAGAAATGGGCTAAAGCAATGATGCATACTCGCAGAATACTATGGTTTGTGCTATTGCTACTATTACTTGCACTTACGGTGGAATTGCTGTTTAGAAGAAATGCCGTATTGAGTAGCTGGGCAGAAACACTGTTTAAGCACGAACGTTATGAAGAAGCGGCTAAGATTTATCAGCGAAACGGTGAGCATGCGGATGCAGCCGCCAATCTGGCAAAATCGCGGTATAAGCAGGGTAAATACGAAGAGGCGGAAGGGGCATTGGAAAACGCTATAAGCAAAAATCCTAACGAGGCAGAGTACTACTATGATCGAGGCAACATAGATTTTAAGAATGAAGAATACAAGAGTGCAGTGGAAAACTATGAGAAAGCGATTATATTAGATAACACAGATGAAGATGCAAAAGCAAATCTGGAACTAGCCCTGAAAAAATTGCAAGATAATCCTCCCCCTCAAGAACCGGAACTCAAAGAGGAGAAACAGCAAAACAATGAGGAGGAAGTGCGTAACATATTGGAAGCCTTAGATAATATGGAAGTACAAGAACGGAAAAACAAACAACAAGATACCATGCCTAAAACGGATAATTGGTGGTAAAATGAAACGTGCCCTGCTTGTAATCCTTGTGCTGTTGCCCATTGTTATGGATGCTCTAAGTGTAACTGCCTCAGTTAATAAAACCACAATTGAGCTTAACGACAGGCTCGAATATACAATCCGCATCAAAAGCGAGAACAAAATTGAGGTTTCAGAACCCCAAGCACCAAAACTTGAGCTCTTCAGCTTCGTTAACATGACTAGCTCTTCCCGGAGCAGTAGCAGCATCATAAATTTTAAAGTACAAAAAGAATACGAGCGATCTTTTACATATATATATGTTCCGCTTAAGCAGGGTTCTATCAGCATTCCCGCGCAAAGTATTAAGGTAGATAACAAAGTTTACAATACCCAAGCAATAGATGTTGATGTAGTAAAAGCATCAGGTTCATCTTCAAAGAGAAGTATTCCACCCCAAGGTTTTACCGATATTTTTGATGAGGGATTTCCATGGGCTTCCCACAGAAACACAGGCAACACAATGTTATTGGCTTTGCCACAAAGGCAAACCGTATATAAAGGAGAGCCAGTAATTGTCTCTTACTATTTATATACGGACCAGATGGTGCGTTCGTTCAATTTAGATGATGAGAGGGATTTTCCCGGATATGGGAAGAGCATTTATGAGCAGCCTAATTCGCTTGATTATGAATCTGTCACACATCAAGGGAAGCGCTTTCAACGCGCCCTTATTAAAAAGCTAGTATTATTACCCAATCAGATCGGAGAGTTAAGGGCTCCAGAATTGCAGGGCAGTGCCAGAATATACGAATTTGGTTACATGAATTACCCTCTGCGTTCAAATGATGCCTGGTTAGAAGTTAAACCCTTGCCAACTGCTGAGGTTCCAAAAGGTTATACTGGTGCAGTTGGCCGCTTTTCTGTAAGCGAGGATATAAGTAGTAAAGAGATAAGCTTGGGAGAAGCGGTTACATTTAGTTTACGAATTGCTGGTAAAGGGAATTTTAACCAGTTTGGCAATCCGCAGTTTCCGCAAAGTGAAGCACAAACCTCAAGTCCTTTGGCAATTGATAAGTTGAATGCCGGCATTGAAGGCAGTAGAGTGCTATATTACACTATTATTCCATCTGAAAAAGGTGTTTATAATCTTCCATCTGTTTCATTTAGCTGGTTCGATCCCCAAAGCGGAGCCTACAATGTTTACCGGAGTAAAAGCCAAGCAATCAAAGTTAAAAGCGCTAATGTGATCAGCTATTTTTCGGGGCTATTGGATAGCGGAAAGCCTCAGACATTGCGACCAATGCTCTCACGCTCTGTCTACAAACAATATCCAAACTATCTCAAACAAATATGGTATTGGTTGCTTGTGGCGATCATACTGATAGGAACTGCGGTAGCGTTATACTTCTGCTTACACAGAATTAAGCGACTAAGAGATCCGGAAAGTTATGCTAAATTGATGGCGGATAAGGTGCTAAAGAAATATCTAACCGAAGCTGAAAATGCAGCTAAAGAGGGCAGCGATTTGTTTTACAGTTTATCCGAAAACGGATTGATACGATATATAAGCGATAAATACAACATAGCCATGGGCTTATCTACGGCGCAAAAAATGCTGATGCTCAGCAAGCTGAATATACCCCAAGATTTGATAGATGACACTGGTAGGTTTGTTGATATCTGTGAAAGCCACAGGTTCTCCGGAGCGCAAACTGATGTTACAGCCATAATCCACGATCTTGAAAAGTTGAAATCTTTAGTGGCAAGATTTAGCCGTTTGGGAGCAAGACGATGAAACGCTTTGTTTTGATATTGGTGCTTATTACAGCCATATTTATAGTGGAAGCAAACGAGTTTGAACGGCTAAAAACAATAGAAGCGCGAGGTATCCAAAATCCAGACTTGTATTATAACCTTGGTGTTACATATTGGCAAACCGGTCAAAGCGGGATGGCAACGCTTTATTTTTTGAAGACTCTTAATCTTAATTCTGCGCATAAACTTGCCAAGGAAAATTTGAATTATGCCATCAATCTCTCTCAGGATCGAGATCTATACACACCTAAGCTCTTTTTAGTAGATCTGTTTATGCAAGTGTATGATTATATGAATCTCAACAGATTGGCACTCTTAAGCTTGGTGTTCTTACTTTTTGCTTGTATAAGTTTTATCTGGTTTGTAAATTACGATCCTAATAAAGAAAGAGGCTTGCCAAGCCTGACATTTGGCGCTTGTCTTTTCTTTTTGCTAATATCTATCTCATTCTTGGGCTTCAAAGCATACAGACGTAATCATAATAATCTGGCAGTACTAGTTGTAGAATCTGCCGAATTACGCTCAGAGCCGGATGCAAGCGCTGCGCGCGTAGCGCAAATTCATGAAGGCATAATTTTGAGTATGCGAAAAGTTGAATCGCATTGGACATTGGTAAATCTACCCAACGGACAAAGTGGCTGGATTGAGCTTAGGAATATCGCTACCGTGATTGAGGGCTAAGGCTCTCTTTCAAACTTAGTGGGTGCCATTGATCTACAGATAATTCTTCACTTGGGTGTTTCTGGCTAGCACCCTTACAGTACAGGCAGGTCACTGTTCCGCCAAGGGAAGCCGGTGCGAGCGATGGGGATGCAAGCTGGGGTGGCAAGATTCTGGTTGCCACAAATGCCGCTACAAGCAATACCTACTTTTGGGGTGGCAAGCTCTGTTTGCCACAGCGAGCGCAGCTCGCTTCTGAAGGCAGCTCCGCTGCCTCTGCCAAGCGGGAGCTTGGCAGCCCAAGCAACAGCACAAACAGCGCAGCACAAACGGATCTGTGATAGGGTGGCAAGATTCTGGTTGCTACAAATGCGGCTACAAGCAATACCTACCTTTGGGGTGGCAAGCTCTGTTTGCCACAGCGAGCGCAGCTCGCTTCTGAAGGCAGCTCCGCTGCCTCTGCCAAGCAGGAGCTTGGCAGCCCATTTCC
>JAJBBD010000158.1 GCA_020532355.1 Candidatus Cloacimonadota bacterium
CGTATCCTTGATTGAAGCAAGAGATCGTATTTAGATAATTGGTCGATTACTGCTTCTATGCTCCACTTTGAGTCGTAGAAGTCGATGAGGCGGTTCATGATGATGCCCTGAAGTTGAATGGTATCTCCGGCAAGGATATCGATCTCTTCGATCTGAGGCTTCTCTTGGTTACCCCGCTTGATGATGAATGATACTATATCCTTGTCCTCGATGTCGATAGTATTGGTAGAATAGGCATCCTTGTTCTTGAGGATGATCCTTTATGCGGTTTCCGCAACTTGAGATGCTCTGGTAATTAAACAGGAAAGGCTGCCTTTTTCTGGCAGCCTCTCTTTGCTATATCTTTCGATACTATTTCATAAGCATCATTTTGCTAATTTTTGTCGCTCCACTTTGCTCTAAACGAGCAAAATAAATGCCAGATGCAACTGGTCGATTGCTATCATCTCGACCATTCCAGACTACGCTGTGGTTGCCGCAGTCTAGTGTATCGCTCAAGAGAACTTTAACCTTTTGACCTCTGACATTGTAAATGACCAGTCTGGTTTGCGCTTTTGTTGGTAAAGAGAAATTGATAGTAGTTGAAGGATTAAACGGATTTGGATAGTTCGAATGTAGTGCTAACACTGATGGTGTCTGTTGGTCGTTGGTCTTAAGAGTTAACACACGAAAACCAAACTGTTCAGGCTCAATTGTTGACTCATTGGCGTCGTAATTACCGGGGCGAATGGTAGCCGGACTAACTGATACTGCACCCTTGTTTTCAGAAAATAGCATGAAGCTCAATTGCCCACCACCTTCATCCACAGGAGTCGAATAGGCCAGTATCTGTATTGGATAAGCTTCGAAGACCCGGGCTCCGATACACACATCATCCTGAAATATACCTATTTCAGAATAATCCGGATTACCTTCTATTGAATCAATCATTATTGTTTCGTAATTGGGTTTGTCTTCAAAGACGAATTGTTGTGGTTTTTGGGGTTCATTAATCTGAGGAGTTGTAAATGGGAAATTCCATACAAAGGAGCAATCCCTTGTTGTTCTTATCATGACTGAATCACCATATTTTAGATGAGGACGCATTATGCCATCATAGATCCAGACATCTCCATCTCTCTTCATGCTCCACTTCTCGGCCATAATGTAGTCAATTCGATCAATAACACCAGACAATGCCTCCCAAGGATAGACCGTTTCATAACAGGGATATGTTACCCAGTTCCACTGCCCTTCGTTCAATTGATGAGTCATCAGAGTATCAATGATAGTGCCAAGCTCGAATAAGCTAACCGGTGTAGTGTCTTTCATACGTAATTTATAGCCGTCTATGCTGTTAAGTGAATCTAATCCGTAATAGTTCCACTGATTGTCTCGGAATTCAGCTACTCCATCTCTGGAATGAACATCTGTTAGAAAAGGCGACAACGATATAGTAGCATAGTCTACTGCCGTTCCTGATTCGTCTCTTTGAAGGCGAGGAAATCCTACCCAATTCCAGCCACTATGTAATCTCCTCTCAGTAGACGCATAAGGATAGTCTTCAGGTGATTCAAGTTCAATTCTGTATTTTTTTATTCTTTCGGCTGTAAGTGATAGAGACCTAAGCTCGAAGATCAGATCGTACACTCCTGCTGCATTATGCGGGAATTGTTGTAATATATCACTATATGCGTACATGTAATTACCATAAATACCATCATTGGCTTGTTCATCGTTGTGATATCCATCATCCAGCAAACTTAGTTCCATAAACCAATCATCTCTTCGCAAAAAAACTTTTACCTGGGCATCAGTTACCGGTTCCAAATATTCAAATGCCCTTACCGTCAATGGCAAAGGCACGTTCATCTTATGTTTCCGTGGAGGGTCAGTGAAATGCACCTCCAGATCAGATTGAATCTTTGCAGAAAAACTAAAGCTCGATACACTTGAAGTGGATTGTGGCCGCGTAACTATGGCCTCCCACAATCCTTGTTCAGGAAAAGGAAGTTCTACTCTCCCTAATGATGCGTAGTATCGGTAATAATCGGGGTTCAGCGTCACGTCTATTCCAGAGGGACTTACAAGGTTGAAGTCGATCAATCCAGAAGTATCTGTGCAAGGCCAATTTATGGAGAAATTTGCAACAAGTGAGTGGGCGTTTTTATCTACTAGAAATTGTAAGATTTCTGTGTCCTGAGCGGGATTGGGACCCGTATACGACCTGTTTTCATCAATGCTGGAGGAGCTTTGCCTTATCGTGTCCAGAATCGCATTTATTTCTTGGTAAGTCTCATTAACATATTTTCTGCTCCTAGAGCTTCCATTCCCCCACTCTGCAATTCTATTCATGAGCATATTTGATTGGGCTTCATTATAAGGGTAGTCGCCATTATTGTTTGTTGGATATGCTTTGTAACGCATTGTATGGCACTGAATACCGTACGGTACATAAGAATATGATATTCGATTATGAATCTCATTAGTCGGATCATGAAACTCGTCAGTATTCGGATCGATAGTGCCATTGGGCAGGCAATGCCATCCATCAGATAGAGTTACGAAATGCTTTGGTCTAGCCAACTCGTCGAAACATAAAAATCCCTTTTCAATAGGTGTTCTCATATCTGTCCAGTAACTATTATAAGGATAAGTACTTGGAAAAATTATCACGCCATCCCCACATAAATAGTCTTTATTGTTGAGGATAGGCGTCAATCCCAACGATCCACTTGGGATTCTGCTTATAACGACGTCTTGTAAATACGAATCATCACCTACCTCTGCTGCAAAACCAAACACACCAACCCGATCACTGTCCTCCAACTGACCTACAAACTGCCTGGCTGTTCTTGCTAATTGGCTACGGTCGCTCATACTCGGAGAGCAGTCTAACGCCAGTACGATATCAATGGAAGTGGGTGTTTTAACCTTGAAACCCGGCTCATCCAGTCCATCGATGCCATCCCTCACATTTGCAGCAGTATAGGTAAAATGAATCTGATTGTCAGGTGCCTGAGGACTGCCAAAATCAACTATGATGTCATAGCCGCCATCCAC
>JAJBBD010000159.1 GCA_020532355.1 Candidatus Cloacimonadota bacterium
AAAAAGGCTATCTTGAGGTTCGAGTATGAAATGTGCTGCCAAGCTCCTGCTTGGCAGAGGCAGCAAAGCTGCCTTAAGAAGCGAGCTTTGCTCGCTGTGGCAAGCGGAGCTTGCCACCCCAGCACAGATCCGTTTAGGCTGCTCCGCATTGTGAAACCCCTTTTGGGCTGCCAAGCTCCTGCTTGGCAGAGGCAGCAAAGCTGCCTTAAGAAGCGAGCTTTGCTCGCTGTGGCAAGCGGAGCTTGCCACCCCATCCCTCGCACTGGTTTCCCTTGAAGGAATAATGATTATAGGGCAAAAGACAGCGCATTATACAGTTACGGCACCGGAAGCACAAGAGATAAACTTCAAGTTCTAAGACTGGTAAAACTAAATCTACTTATTTTATTTAGCCCTGTGCTGCAGGCTTAGCCGCTTTCCTTTGATTCAAGGAAAATTACTCTCTTTACCTGTTTTACCATTTCATCGGGCATGATCGGTTTATGCAACACATATCGAATACCGGCTTCTTCCACCCTTTTTTGCAGATTCCGATCTAAAAACCCGGTATAAAGAATAATGGGTATGTTTCTTATTGAGCGAATAGATTCACTTAGCCGAATTCCATCCATCCCGGGCATATTTATATCGGCAATCACCAAACTGAAACTTTCGCTATTTTGGTTGTATGCCTGTAGGGCAAGATTGGCATCAGAAAAGGATTCTACAGAATATCCTGCTTCTCGCAGAGATTCTTGAAATATTCCGGCTAAAGCCGGTTCGTCATCCACCATCATTATGTTTGCCGGAATAAAAGGAGCTTCCGATTCTTCCTGTGGAGCTGGTATTTCTTTGGTTTGATCCAGCGCCGGGAGATATATATTAAACGTTGTTCCCTGATCTACAACACTTTGCACGGTTACAAAGCCCTTATATCCGGATACAATGCCATGCACGATGGAAAGTCCCAAACCAGTTCCTTCACCATAAGTTCGAGTGCTAAAATAAGGATCGAATATCCGCGAAATTATATCCGCAGAAATGCCGCAACCAGTATCGCTAACCTTGAGGTGCAGATAGGTGCTTTCTATAACTACTTTGGGATCTATACCAATAAGCTCAAATCCACTTACTTCATCGAGACCAATGGTTAAGGTGCCTCCCTCTGAGCGCATGGCATGAGAGGCGTTTGATGCGAGGTTAATAATAACTTGCGATAATGAGGAGCTATCTGCCAATGTACTGCGACGGCTATTAATGTAGGTTTCGATCTCAATTCTGGCAGGTAAAGCAGCGCGAATCATGGGTAAAGATTCTTCTACAATATCGGCAAATACAATTTGTCCCACATCATAGCCGCTTTGGCGACTGAAGGCAAGAATCTTTCCAATCAAACTACTTGCCCTCAAGCAAGCACGTATGGCTTCATCGAGATCGTGTTGAGCCTCGTCTGGTTGGGATAACTTGGCAGAACTCAAGGAGATATAACCTGCTATAATGGTAATTATATTGTTAAAATCGTGGGCTATACCGCCAGCGAGAGTACCTAAAGACTCCATTTTTTGGGACTGCCGCAGCTTGTATTCGAGGTTTTTTAGATCGGTTTGGTCGCGCGTGATAAAGATCAGTTTAGTAGGATTATTGGCATCATCCATAATAACCGAGGCGCTTATTAGTGATGAGAACATGCTGCCATCTAAGCGTTGGATTCGCAGTTCCTGATTTCTGATATATACACCCTTAAAAAGCTCTTGAAGCATCTTATTGAACTCTTTGCGTTCATGCGGATGCACAATTTCTGTAAACCTGAACCCGTGATTGAGTAGATCATCGCTTTTATTTGCTTTTAGTAAGCGAACCGTTTCGTCATTTACGCTAAGAAAGGTACCTTCCAAATCTGTTACGATAATTGATTCTGGTGATGTTAAGAGTATTTTTCGGGTTTGTTCTTCAATTTCTCGCAAACGAGCTTCAGTTTTTTTGCGTTCGCTAATCTCTTGTAGCAGTTCTTCCTTTTGTTGGAAAAAGCGTTTGATAAGCAGAGCTACATCGGCAAATTCGTTTTTATTACCCTCCAAGGGTTCAATAATTTGGGGATTATTTGCTTTTAGCGCATGAGAGATTAAGCCCATAGGCGATGCAATCCATTGTTGTATAAGAAAATACTGCATCATGAGAAAAATAAAGATAAAGCCTATGGTGCCAAAAAGAATAAGATTTCCCAAGTTGCGCAGAGTGGCAAGAAAGGGATTTGAACTATAGAATGTAATCCACGCAATGGGATCATTATTAATATCCGTTATCGGTTTAATAATCTTAGTGTTGTAGTTTTCAATCTGTTTCTGAGTACCCGGATCGGTAAAAGATATGCGAATATCGTAGTTTAGGGATTTCGCCAGAGAAGATAAGTAATTGTAGTTATACTCTTGAGCAAGAAGAAAATAGCCCAGAGGATCCGATTGGCTGTCATCTTCAGAGTTATGTATGGATACAACTATACAAAATAGGATATTGTTATAATGTCGCGTATGATAGCTATTTATATACCCTGCACCAAGAGAATCTTTATGAGAAATCTCCAATCGATAATCCGAAATACCGGAAGAAGCCTCAGAAGTATCGGAATAGAGCAGCTCTAACTTCGAATCGTATACTTGAACCAGTGAATAGCCAAAAACTGGGATAACGGTATCCAGATTTCTTCTTGCCCATTGCACATCGCGGCTGGATATAAACTGAACCATTTTTTCCCAAATAGAATAATCCTCTGCCAGGCTCAGTTGGGCATCATATTTCATTTGGAAGATCGAGTCTATCGTGAGTTTGCGCTGATACAGATCTCCTTCGCTATACAGGCGTAGTTCCTCTTTTTTTATATGATAGAACATATAGAAGAATGCCCCAAAAGCGAAAGCAATTACAATGAAGAGGATCAACAGCCTGGTGGCAATGCGCATTTTAGCTATCCGATTACAGTTCTTCTTGCATAGCTTTTACTCGCCGCAATCGTTCAAGCGCACTATCCATAATTTCTGCGCGAATAGTAATAATCAGCTCTCGCTCACGCTTTTCATAAGAATCGTAACCGGTTAAATACCTTAATCCAAAAACCCACCATGGAAGGTCTTTAAGAATAGGGATGCCACTGCGGACTTTGGTTTCATCAGTATCAAACAAACCGGCAATAACAGTTTCTTCCTTGTCGTAAAGTATTAGTTCTGTTGTAGATGTGCTTTTAGTAATAACTGTTGATATAGCTGAAGGCTGCCCACTTGAACGCTCTATGCTAAGTTTCATCATGATGAGCTCTTCTCCGTCTATCGTCACAATATTGGGTGTAACATTCATAATAATGCCAGTGGCGTAGAAAGAATCTTTGGTATTTCCAGCTTCATCAGCGGTTTTTATAGAAATATCCTGCCCCACTTGGATATTTCCCGTTTTCCCACTACTCACCAAGATACTCGGTTCTGCCAAGATACTGCCCTTTTGGTTCGATTCGATGGTGCGGATCAAAGTAGAGATATCTACGCTATACTTGCCGATTTCCGCAGTTCCAGAACCGGAAAGAGTAAGCGGAGACACCAATTGAGAAGCACCGGCAAATCCGGCATTTACCGACACTTTGCCATTAAAAACCGTTGACCAATCTACTCCCAGATTTTTAACATAACTGCGGTCTGCCAGCATAGCTACTGCTTTGATGCGAACTTGTTTTACTTCTGCATCCTGTTGCTCTTGGTTGCCGGTTGAATCTACCGTAGAAGAACCTGTTTGAGGATCGTAGTCCTTATCTCTTAGCGCATAAAAGCCCACCCCTTCTTCCAGTTGAAGATTGTTTTTCATAAGAATCAGATCTAGTGCCTTACGCCACTCAATATCATGAACTGGAACGTTTATGCTTCCATTATAATGTGAAAGATTGAGCATTTTACGCCCACCTTCCTGTAAGCTGAATTGCTCAAGGATCTGCATGGCGGTATTAATGTGGGTGTCTTCCTTCATGCTCACCCGTAAGTTTTGAGCCCCTATACTACTCCACAGCAGTATAAGAATGGCGACTAATATTATGTGTTTAATTTGCATGTTTAAAACCTCAGTTTTCCTTTATAAGGTACATTATCTGGTTTTCTTCAAGACCATATTTATCTACCTTGAATACTGCTTGATTATCTCTCAAATCTATACTGTATAGATAACCACCCTTTACTCTATCGTTAATATTTATGATGCGTATAATACCCTGATTATCGCGAATAAATACCCGCTTTTCGCCCATCCCAATCAAGTTACTGCTATCCAGATCTATCAAGTTTGGATCTTCCTCTTCATATTCATAGTATTGAGCCTTATCCCAAACTCTTGAACGAAATAACTGATAGTTCTTGATGCCGGTAGTGATGTGAGCAGGCTTGAGGTCTGCCCACTCTAGACCACTAGGATGAAAATGTGTGCTTAACACCATCGAAAAGGATACCGTATCGCTGTTTGCCACTCCATCCGAGCCCAAGGAAAGCTCTTCTATGGTGATAAGAGCGCGTTGGTGCTCGATATAGCGGGCAAAATTTGCCACATCCATATAATTTGCTCGCCCGGATACTATGTATGAGTTTGCTCCCTCTTCAGCATTTGTACTCAGCTTGTTTGTAGCAAAATCGTAGATGATGTTTCTATTCATCATATCCTGCAAACGCAAGAGATACTGATATGTGGTTTTGGGATTGTCTTCTTTCAAAATAACCTTGCGTTGTTCGGCAACCATCGCCTTACGCAGTTCGTATAAAGCCATTAGAGAATCTATATTGCTTATTTGGGATTCCAGTTTTCTTAGCTCTTTTTCTGTAACATCATTTTCATCTTGTAGATTTTCAATTTTCTTGCTAGAATTACTGAGCAGCAACAGTGTTCCGCCCACAATGAATATCAATAGCAAAGAAAGCACGAGGGAGTTTCTGCCAGTATTAGTCATCACTCTCTCCTTTCCTGATGGCGCTTACATCCAAAGTAATTTGTTCAGTAAGGAATGATTTGTTCATAAGTTTCAACTCATTGTAAAGTTCATTGTAGCTATCGTGACCTAAGGCAAGATCCAACCTTGCGCGAAGTAATACGGCATGAGCGTATAAGGGGTGATTTTTCGTTTTAAACACAGGTCTTAAATACTCTCCGGCTATCATATAATCCCTATCCAAATACATTCTATAAGCCATCCACCATCTTACTCCAGGTACGATTGAACTGTGAGGATGATTGGCGATGAAATTGTTGCCTATTTTGCGATAGTTCCATATATGACCTTGCTGTAAGGCGTTTACAAATGAATTATACTCCGCTATTAATACCGAATCTGCAGGAGACAATCCGGAACCCGGTAGGCACGACGGGATAAGAGGAGGTAAGTGCATACGTCTCAAAGGTAAAGGCTCGATATTGGAACTTTCTTTAACTGTGCCTGTTGAGACAATTCTGACTTTAGCAGAACCAGATGAGTTATTCTTGCGGATCTTATCTTGCTCAAGTTTGGCTTTCATATCCGCCTCAATGAGATCCAACCAGTTTACTGCAGGTGGTTGCCCTTTGATTTCGAAGCTCCATACGTTATGGTCGCGGATTTTTGCTGCAGTTACTTTATCGATGCTACCTTGAGGTAGCGCATTGGCAAGATCCACAACATAACGGCGATTGCTACTTATGCCCGAAAGATGTAAAGTATTTTTTTCTATACGCAGATTGGAAAGCCAGTTAAGAGCCCTACTAGCATATCTTCTATTCAAGGCGTCAAGCAACTCTGTCCAAAAATTCTTGTTTTCTAAAACGCTGCCCACTACTTGTAGATTTTGTTCTTGAGCACTTAATTCTTCTTCAATTTTCATTATCTGTTGAGCCTCGCCACGCTTCTGAGCTAATGAATTGCTTAACACCTGCTTGCGGTGCCGCTCAGATGCTAATGCCTGATTACTCTTGAGATATAGATTTGTGCCCATAAGAACCGATGCAAAGATAAATATGAGTATCAAAAACCCATGCCATGCGATTTTAAATTCTTTCTGTCCTTCGATAATCCGACTAGGCAAGAAATTTGATTTATGGAAACATTCATCTTCGGGATGCAAAGCTTTATAAGCCAGCGCAATTGGTATGCAGAACTTGCTTAGGCTATGATAATCTAATATTTCTTCATCTGTTGCGCTTACAATAATTTTCTTGAATTCAAAGAGTTTTACTTCTGCGGTGGGAAATGCCTCAGAAAGGTTCTCCACCAAGTCTGTATTAGCCAGATCCCCACAGATTACAATTCTCTCAGGCTCTTCAATGCCTGCGCTGTCTATAGCCAAAGTAAGCTTTGAGGATACTACTTCCGGTTCGGGAAAATTTTGTGTAATCTGAAGTTTGAGTGTCTGCTGCCACTCACCATCGCGAAACAGAAAAGCCTTGCGATACTCCTGGCCCAAATATACCAGCAAAGTTGGCTTATCCAATTCGTCGATATAACTACACTTAAAGAAATCCGTGAGAGCAATATCATTGGCATCTGCCAACTGATAAAACACCTTTATCCGGTTTGTGCGAGCATAATCTTTAACCAGATCAAGCAGTCTGTTTGTTCCTCGGTGTAACCAATGTTGTTGCTCGCCGCCAATATCCACCAGGCTGGATTGATAATCTCCAGCTTTATATACTTTTCCAGAAACCTTTGAGCGAACAAATTGCTCTATCTCTTTCTTGCTAACAAGCCCTGGAGCATCTTTGATGATGTTATCATCGTACACATTGATGGCTATTACTCCATGAGCAAGATCAAAAGACCCCAACATGCGCTCACTGGGTTGTAACTGATAGTTGGTCACATAGTCGTTGTCAAATTCGTCGATATCGATGTCTCCGCTCACAGAAGATTTTGATTCCTTTGTTTTAGAATCCACTATCTCTACCGAAGGATCATCCAATATTTTGTACCAATATTTATCCAGATCGGTATGATCCACGCCCTGCAGATAAATGTCTTCTGCCTCGCGGACCAAATGTACCAAACGAACTACCAGACCATCATGGAAGATACCGAATGCCTGTTTGGGGTGCTTTTTCATATCCTATCCTGTTCTTATCCCATTGCCAATAGCTGAGACATCCTCTTTTTGTTGTTGGCAAAATTGATAGCGCTCTGCTGGGTAATGATGCCTTTACGATTGAGATCTTTTAGATCCTGCTCCAAGGTGCACATTCCCACTCGTTTCCCCTCTACCATCATCTGATAAATTTCACCAATATTCTTGTTTCGAATAGCCGCTTTCACGCTGGAATCTACCGAGAGTATCTCTTTGGCTAGAACTAACTTGCCATCTATTGTGGGTATCAGTTTCTGACTCATGCATACAGAAAGCACATCCGCCAAACGGTTGCGGATGCGATCTTGCTCATCTGAGGGAAATTCGGCAACTATGCGGTGGATACTATCGATAGCAGAACTCGTATGTAGAGTAGTGAATGCCTTATGCCCACTATCAGTTATTTCCAGAACTGTAGCAATAGTTTGAGGGTCTCGCATTTCTCCCACCACAATGATATCCGGATCCTGTCTGAGAGCCTCTATTGCTCCCAATCGAAAACTCTTAACATCCGGTCCTACTTCTCTATGCCGTACCAAGCTTTGTTTGGATGTGTGCATGTATTCTATGGGATGCCCAATTATAACTATATGCGCTGCATTATCGCGGTTGTTCATATCGATAATGGCATCCAAAGTAGTAGATTTCCCGCTTCCTGTAATACCAGTAATAAGCACTAAGCCAGCTTTTTCGTGTTTTAGGTTCATCCTTTGCGCCACAGGTTGTGGAATCCCCAAACCCTCCATGCTGTAGAGTTTATCGTTGATGCTACGGAAATTTGTGCCTAAATGACCACTGTCGAAATAGCAGGAACCGCGAAACCGAGCATTCCCTTCCTGTAAGGCAAAGTTTAAAGAAAAATCTACGCTTCGCTCTATAAATAACATGCTTCTTTGCGCTGGACTCAGCCAACTTAGAATTATCGCACTTGTTTCCAAGTAAGCGAATTCCCCAAATTCCTCCACCGGTTTCTTACTCCCATATATGCGAAACCATACTTTTTTATCACAGCCGGGAGCACCAAAATCTATATCGGATGCATTCTTTTCACGCATTCTGGAAAGCCATTTCTTAAGGATTTCTCTACTTTCGGCTTCATGCTCGGGATGCTCGGCAAACCATGCTAAAATTGCTTCACAGATTTCTGGTCCTTGAAGGTTTTCAGTTATGCTATTTTGCATTTCAGTTAAAAAAGTAAGTGCCATAATCTCCTCGTTTTCTGATTCATCCATCTGCTTTAAAGCCGCTGTAAAGTCCTATTCTAAAGCTTGCTCGGCGCCATTTCATATACATGCACTGGATTAAGTTTATCATATACTTCTTAGTAAGAGTTTCATCTCGATACATAAAGTATTCCATCAGTTTCTTGCGTTTAAAATGGCGAATTTGAGTATTACCTTGGGCAACCAAATTGCTAAAGATGGAATGGGGATTTATAAATGTTTCTTCGCCCCATACATCTTTTTCTTTTAAAGTTTCGAGCAAAGCACCATTGTAATAGGCGTTTACCGCTCCATCTTCCACAATTATCATCGATCCTAAATCGTCTGTTAGTGGAATTTGGCTACCCTTACTGTAACTACTGATAGTTCCACAGGCTATAAAATCTTGAATCTCTTCTGCTGGAAACCCTCTCAAGAGCATAAGCTCTGGCTTTTTCCCAGAGCTGGATGCCGGTTCGACTAACTCTGCCGAATTCTCTCCCAACTCTGCCGAATGCGCTAAACCGGATTCGACCACTTTTATCAGTTCCTCAGGCTGAATAGGCTTCGTTAGATAGTGATATGCCCCGGTACGAATAGCTCTTACTGCCACATCAATGCTGGAAAACCCAGTTGTTACGATAATAACTGCCAGGGGTTGGATTTCTTTGAGGCGGGCAATCAATTCCAAGCCGCCCATACGTGGCATATAGATATCGATAATGTACAAAGAGAACTTATCATACTCTACTTTCCCCAGAGCATCCACTCCATCTACAGCCACACTAACTTCGTAGCCCAAATCACTCAAAAATTCGCTAATAATATCTCGAATGTTTTGTTCATCGTCTACAACGAGTATTTTCCGGGAATTCATTCTTCCCCCTTTGTTGCCTGTTTATCGTGAACTTTTAGCAGTTCTTCCAAGGCAGGGTCAATCTTGTCGTGTGTGTTTCGCTTCTGCTTCTGTTTGGTGTAGGTAGTTTGAAGGTCAGCAATCTCCAAATTACCTGCTGGTGCATTTACTTGAGTAAAATTATCCTGAGTCTTAACATTGTGATACCCAATCAATTCACTTTCTTTAATACTCTTAAGTCTTTGCAGCAGAAGAGATATTTTATTAACCGCCTCCGTTATTTCGGTATTGCTTTTATGTAGCCCATCCAGATTCATCTCGTTGGCATAGCGCTTTACTCTGCCCAAAGAAAGGGTTATCACGCAAAGGGGAGTATTTATATCGTGATCCAGGTGTGCAATTTCCTTAAGTGACGGCAGAAGTCGCTCCATTTCATTCTTCCAGGTTTCACACTCTTTCAGTTCGTTAACTTTACTTATAAGTTGTTCATTATCAAGGCGGTCACGGCTGATTTGGTCTGAAAGATAGTTCGCAATAAGGGCTACCCCGCTAAACAAGCCTGTGTACGACAGCAGATAAACAGTTGAGCCACTCATATCCATACCTGAAGCTTCCATTGGTGTAAGGATGGAATTCTGATACAGAACAATTAGCATGAGCAACGAAAAGCTTCCGCATAGCCCAGCAATAACGCCCCCATTCTGGGGAAAAGTAAGAGATGCAGTTATTACTCCTATAAGATACGCCCAAACAAAGAAACTATTTAAGCCTCCGGTTAGATGTACGATTAGCGTTGCAAAAAGGATATCTAAGGCAACTTGAAAGAACTTCACAAATTGTCTTTGCTGTCCTGTCTGAACTTGAAACAGTAGATTTAATGCTACTATCCCTCCAAAGACCATAAAAAACAATAGATTCTGATACATTCCTTCGCGAAAACTGATATGTAATAGTCCTATCGAAAAGAGTACTATTACTAAAAACCAGCGTACCATACTCCAGAGCGACAGCAGTTTTTGTTTCTCTTGTTCCATATCTCTTCCTTTTTTACTAATCTTTGATATACTGGATATCAGCAGGGTTTATCACAAGATTGTAATACGCCCAAATCTCCGCATCTGTCATTGTGTGGGGCACTAAGCCCACCTGGTCTATCAATCCCTTCATTTGTCTTGGAGTTCCTCCCGAGGGAATTCGTCCCAAGTATAAACCCTCATTGCGTATCGCATTGGGTCGGTAAAACGGATATAAGGGATTCGTAGCTTGGGCAACCGGCAAGCCGTTGATGTAGCCCTTAACTTTGCCTCTATCGTAAGTTAAGGCAAAGAAATGCCATTTATCTTTGTTGTGTGGCCACTTCCCATCTGGAGTAAAAGCTGCACTAGCTGTAACCTCCACACTATTGATGGTACTTGCAGTAAAGTACATATTGCCACCATCATAATAAATTGCCCCGGTTGGTTTGGTGTTACCACCACCCGAAAGCGGGTCATAATCTGGATCGTCCAAATCCGGCGGCAGCCAGATCAAGCAGGCAGAAGGATGCTTAGCCATAATCTTAGCATAAGATATTAGGGTAAAATTTGAATTCACCAACATAGTTTCGTTGCCTTCGTGCATTATATAACCATTCCCTCCCCCAAAGCTGGCACATTTCCACCCATCCACTCCTTGCCCCATGGGGCGAGTAGCAACATCGCCATAAAACAATGCGTCATTGCTATGCTCAGAAGAATCTATTACATGGTTCCAATTCTCAGAAGGATTAAATTGGGGCTGATCCATTTCCAGATGGATGCAATAATCCAAATCCAGCATCGCCACTAACGGGAAACTAAAAGCTATCTCTGCCCGATAATCAAGTGTTTGACCCTGCAATTCGCCGCTCACATAGCTAATAGCTCGATAACTATTGCTCCCATCCTCACCTTCTTCGCCTACAAAAGTATAATAAATACTATCTATATGACAGCTCTGGATTTGAAATCCGTTAAACTCTTGGTTCCACATCACTACAGAATTAGGACCCGCCATCATACCTAAAAAGACGGAGTTACGCACAGCAGTTCTTAGGGCATAATCCGATACACTTTCGGCTTGCTTCGATAGCATATTCCGCTGCACAATACGGGGCAAATCCAGCATCCTACGTTGCATTGAAACCAATATCCCGGAGTATATAGCCGTCATCAAGACTACAAAGATTAGCATTGCGCGTCCCATATTTCCTCCCTCATGCTCCACGCATATAAGCGTTCATAAAATAACACTTAAATTGTAGTTTGGTTCGTATTGATTGGCTCCCCGCCCGGGGGGGGTCATGATAAAAGCCCATTCGTATCTCGGCAGATCGAGCTGATGAAGCACTTGTTGTTAAAGCATCGTTTTTTGTGTAGTAACGAAACTTTAGCTCATCTATCCAGAACAAATACCCCAAATCGTTTAAGGGCACTCCATCTTGCGCCAACAGAACTGCAATTCCATGGGGATCTGGTGCATTGCTTAATTTTATACTTAGCTTCACCGGTGTAACACCCAGTTGATTTTGCTGGTAATCCCAATATGTCCAAAACACCAAAGAATCCGGTGTGGCATGCACAATCGCATCCTCTGGGTCAAATCCTACCCCCGCCAAGGCAACAACGCTGTTTAGCTTAGTGGCACATTGATCCATGTGATCGACCATTTGTTGCGTATACAAAGCTCGATCTGCTGCTTCCTGCATCTGAAATTGAAAGCTAATTACCATCAACAGCAGCATGCCGCCAATAACAAATGCTCCAATGATATCAAGTATTACGCCCATTATAAGTTAAGATGCGTTTTGGTATACACGCGTTGTAGGGTTACGGGAAACTTCAAACCCGGGGTTGTAGCCGTTACTCTCACCCGACGAAATATATTATCCACCGGTATTACAGTTAAGGGAACTCCCAAAGAATCGCAGCTTACCGCTTCTACAGTTAGCTGATACGTATCTCCGGGAAAGTTCAAATCGATTGTGCGCTGTGTATTATTGTAGTTACTTATTATGTGGTTAAATGCCATCATACGCGCAAAGAGTTTGGCATCAATTTCATCTAATACTGTATGACACAGCTGTGTAGCCTGAACATATTGCGTAGCATTTATTAGAAGATCGTTCTGATCTTGAATATGCCTGTTATAATTTAGGGCAATGCTGGTAAACAGCATAACTGCAAATAACGCTAATACCATGTCAAATAAGTTCATATATCAATCCTCCGCCGTTGCATATAGCACTTCGGTAAGGTCTGTAAGGCCATTACGCATGCGGTCGATTCCGCTTGCCCGCATCGATAGCATTCCGTGTTTTTCTGCAATGGCACGAATGCGTTCTTCATCGATGTCGCTTTGTGATTTTACAATTTCGTTGCGAATCTCCGGATAGAAATACAGAGCTTCAGCTATATTCACTCGTCCTTTATATCCCAAATTACACCTAGGGCATCCCACGGGCTCGTAGATTCTGCCCGCCTCTAATTCTTCCTGAGTTAGCCCAATCGCTAAAGCAGCCGGCCAATGCTCCTTGGATAGCGGTCTACGGCAATGCACACATAGCTTTCTTACCAAACGTTGAGCAATGATAATATTGATAGAATATGCCAAAAGGAAGGTCTCAATTCCCATTTTATACAAACGACTGATGGCAGAAGGAGCATCATTGGTATGCAAAGTTGAAAACGTTAAATGACCAGTATTGGAAAGTTTTACCGCTAAATCTGCAGTGATTTTATCGCGAATTTCTCCTACCATTACCACGTCGGGGTCATGACGTAAGATTGATCGAATCGCCTGATCAAAACTCATTTTATGACCAATCTTGAGCTGGCGTGCCCCTCTAATTACATATTCTACAGGATCTTCACATGTTAATACATTTATCGAAGGATTAATTACGTGATGCAATGCTGCCATCAATGTAGTGGATTTTCCGCTTCCGGTGGGACCTGTTACAATCACAATTCCCTTCGATGTAGATATTGCTTTTAGAAATTCTCTTTCTGCCTGTTCCTGAAAACCCAATTTTCTAAAATCTGTTATTACCTTCCTATCGTCTATAACTCGGATAACTATGCTTTCAAATCTGCGGTCGTATTCTTGAGATACAATAGGAATAATCGAAATCCTAAACCGAATTAGATGCCCATCTACAACTCGTTGGGCAAATCCGTCTTGAGCAGTATCGCGCTCAAAACGATCGACGCCAATGGAGCGATCTTTTACCACCGCTGATAATGCTTCTGGGGGTGTGTTTTCTTGTCGGTGCCAAAGCTGCAGTTTGCCATCAACTCTAAAAAACACATCAATTGTATTGCGATTGGCGGGAATAATATGGATATCGCTTGCATCTTTGTTAACTGCCTCTATAAGCGCACCCTCAAAGAGATTAACCAATAAGCTCTTATTGATTTCTTCATCCAGAGCCTGTTCATTCAAATCTAATCCGCTGGAACCATCGTCAACATCAGTAAGAATTTGCCCTGCCTCTTCTAAC